>JAISNN010000008.1 GCA_031276195.1 Clostridiales bacterium | reverse complement strand
TTATTTGACAGATTCGGGGCATTCCCCGATAAAAAAACTCTCGGGTTGATTATCTCGGGAGTTTTTTGTTTGTATTTTTTTGCGCGGTGTGGTATAATTATGGTCAGCGGTCGGTGATTAGCGGTTAGCGATCGGTTCCCCTCCGTGGGAGGGGTGTAGGGGTGGGGCGACCGATTTAATAGCGGTTAGCGATTGGTGATTAGCGGTCGGTTTCGACTGTCAATAAATAATACTTAACGGTTCGCCATCCTTAAACTCCCCGTACGGAACGCCGAAACAGAACGCCGCAAACGTCCTCAAATTCCCCTCCGTGGGAGGGGTGTAAGGGTGGGGCGACCGTTTTAATAGCGGTCGCTGATCGATGATTAGCGATCGGTGATTAGCGTTCGGCGGCGGTTGTTATTAGCGTTTAGCGGTTGTTTCGTTATCCTTAAATTCCCCGTACGGAACGCCGAAACAGAACGACGCAAACTTCCTCAAATTCCCCTCCGTGGGAGGGGTGTAGGGGTGGGGCGACCGATTTAATAGCGGTTAGCGATTGGTGATTAGCGGTCGGTTTCGACTGTCAATAAATAATGCTTAACGGTTCGCCATCCTTAAACTCCCCGTACGGAATGCCGAAACAGAACGACGCAAACTTCCTCAAATTCCCCTCCGTGGGAGGGGTGTAGGGGTGGGGCGGCCGATTTTTACTATTTCGGAAATTGCGGTTGTTTAGCGTTTATGTTCGCGTTAAGCATTATCTAATCCGTAAAATGACGAATTATTTGACAGATTCGGGGCATTCCCCGATAAAAAAACTCTCGGGTTGATTATCTCGGGAGTTTTTTGTTTGTATTTTTTTGCGCGGTGTGGTATAATTATGGTCAGCGGTCGGTGATCGATGATTAGCGATCGATTCCCCTCCGTGGGAGGGGTGTAGTGGTGGGGCGGCCGATTTAATAGCGGTTAGCGATTGGTGATTAGCGGTCGGTTTCGACTGTCAATAAATAATACTTAACGGTTCGCCATCCTTAAACTCCCCGTACGGAACGCCGAAACAGAACGACGCAAACTTCCTCAAATTCCCCTCCGTGGGAGGGGTGTAGGGGTGGGGCGGCCGAATAATACAAAAAAACTTTCGATAGAGTCTTTTAGTATTTCGATATAACGTAAAAAAACTTTCGATATAGCATAAAAACATTCGGATATAACATAAAAAATATTCGGATATAACATAAAAAACTTATTTTTTGAGCGCAAATGCGGGTTTTGAGGATTGCAAAAAATGATAAAATTAATCGGGGCGGGGTTTTCATATAAAACGGACGGCGGCGCGGTCGACGCTCTCCGCGGCGTTTCCGTCGAAATCGAGCGCGGAAAATTTACCGCGGTTTTGGGACGTAACGGCAGCGGAAAAAGCACACTTGCAAAACTCCTAAACGCCCTTTTACTCCCCACGGAGGGGCGCGTTTTGGTGTTCGGGCTGGACACCGCCGACGGGCAAAACCTCTTTGAAATCCGAAAAAACGTCGGAATGGTCTTTCAAAACCCCGATAACCAAACCGTCGCAAGCATCGTCGAAGACGATATCGCGTTCGGACCGGAGAATATCGGAGTCGAAAGAGAGGAGATCGCACGCCGCGTCGCGTGGGCGTTGAAAGCGGTGGACATGGAGGAATACCGCCATTCCGCGCCCTTCAATATGAGCGGAGGGCAAAAACAGCGTATCGCGGTCGCGGGTATACTCGCTCTGAAACCCGCGGTCATAATCTTTGACGAGTCCACGTCGATGCTCGATCCGAAGGGCAGAGGCGAAATTATGGCGGTCATAAAGACACTCATAGGCGATGGTATTAGCGTGATTTTGATCACGCACGATATGGGCGAGGCGGTCGAAGCGGATAGGGTAATCGTTTTGGGAGAGGGGATCGTCGTTCTCGACGGCGCGCCGAGAGAGGTTTTCCGGAGCGAAAAATTGCCGGAATTAAGTCTGAAACCGCCGATCGCCGCATCCGTCGCAATGGATTTGAGGGAGCGCGGAATGCCCGTCGGAGGGGTTTTGACAGAGGGGGAACTTGTAGGAGAACTGTATAGATTGCTGAAATAAACGCCTTTAATTTGTTAAAAAATGGCATAAAAAGCCCTAAAAAAGCCTCAAAAAAGCCCTAAAAAAGCCCCGAAAAAGCCCTAAAAAAGCCCCGAAAAAGCCCCGAAAAAGCCCTAAAAAAGCCCCGAAAAAGCCCTAAAAAAGCCTCGAAAAAGCCCTAAAAAAGCCCCGAAAAAGCCCTAAAAAAGCCCCGAAAAGCCCTAAAAAAGCCCCGAAAAAGCCCCGAAAAAGCCCCGAAAAAGCCCTAAAAAAGCCTCAAAAAAGCCCTAAAAAAGCCCTAAAAAAGCCCTAAAAAAGCCTCAAAAAAGCCTCAAAAAAGCCTCAAAAAAGCCTCAAAAAAGCCCCGAAAAAGCCCCGAAAAAGCCGATTATTTAGCGGAAATTTGATATAAAAAAGACTAAAAAAGCACGAATATTTACTTGAAATTCAATCTAAAAAGTCTATCAAACATTCAAAAAAAAGTATTGATATAAGAAAAAATCAACGCAAACCGTTCGAAAAACGCCCGTTGAGATAAGAAAAAATCAACATTTTAAGATATATTTTCAAAAGAAGTCATTCAAAAAAAGGGGTAAAAACGCCGTGTCCGTAACCGTAAAAAATCTGTCCTATACCTATATGAAGGGGACGCCTTATGAAAAACGCGCCCTTTTCGACGTGTCGCTGACCGTCGGCGAAGGGGAATTTTTGGGCATCGTCGGCGCGACGGGCAGCGGAAAAAGTACCTTTATCAAGCACCTGAACGGGCTTATCAAGTTGGAAAGCGGCTGTATCGTCGTCGACGGAATCGACTTGACCGCCAAAAAACCCGATTTAAAACTCTTGCGGCAAAAGGTCGGTATGGTTTTTCAATATCCCGAGAGTCAACTTTTCGCGGAAACCGTCTTGGACGACGTGCGCTACGGCCCGAAAAATATGAAAAAAAGCCGCGAGGAATGCGAAGCCTTAGCGCGGGAGGCGTTGGAAACGGTCGGGTTAGACTTCGAGCGGTTCAAAAACCGTTCGCCGTTCGAACTTTCGGGCGGCGAAAAAAGGAGGGCGGCGATTGCGGGAGTCATCGCTTGCAAGCCGAAATATTTGATACTCGACGAACCGTCCGCGGGACTTGACCCGAAGGGCAAGGAGGATATATACGGACTGATATCCAAAATACGCGAGGCGGGGGCGGCGGTCGTCGTCGTTTCGCACGATATCGACGAGATCTGCGAGTATGCCGACAGGATCGCCGCTTTCGACGAAGGGAGGATTTTTGCGGAATTCGACGTTTCGGAAATCGGGAAATATCGGGAGATTTTGAGGGAGCGCGGATTGGACGTTCCGATGACCGTGAGAGTCGCCGCGGAATTGAAAAAACGCGGTATAGAAGGGGATTTTGCCGTTCGCAAGAAAGATTTTGCGGAATGCGTTTCGCGGCTTTTCGAGGAAAAAAAGACGTTGAAAATTTGATATAAGAGGGATAGAAAAAAGGGTAAAAAGGTGTTGGAAATTGGGGTAGTATCGGACGCCCCATCCCTTTGATCCCCTCCCACGGAGGGGAATATAAGGAAAGGAATAAACGTGTTTTGTAAGGCGGAAAAGTGCGGTATAGAAGCGTGTTTTGTAAAGCGGAAAAGCGTTTGAAAGTTCGGTATAAGAGAGATAGGGAAAAGAGTAAAAAAGACGTTGAAAATTTGATATAAGAGAGATAGGGAAAAGGGTAAAAAGGTGTTGGAAATTGGGGTAGTATCGGACGCCCCACCCCCTAACCCCCTCCCACGGAGGGGAATATAAGGAAAGGAATAAACGTGTTTTGTAAGGCGGAAAAGCGCGGTATAGAAGCGTGTTTTGTAAGGCGGAAAAGCGTTGAAAGTTTGGTATAAGAGGGATAGGGAAAAGAGCAAAAAGCGTTGAAAAATTGATATAAGAGAGATAGAGAAAAGAGTAAAAAGCGTTTGAAAGTTCGGTATAATAGAGATAGGGAAAAGAGTAAAAGAGTATTAAAATTTGGTATAAAACGGTAAGAAAAAAGACCGAAAAGCGCGGTATAGAAGCGGATTTTTCTTTTTTGATTTACGGAAAAAAGAGAGGAGATATGAAGGATATTTCATTCGGACAATATTATCCCGGGAAGTCGATCGTCCACAGGCTCGACCCCAGAACAAAATTGCTGTTCACGTTTTTTTATATCGCGGCGATTTTTTTTGTCGAGTCTTTTTGGGGGTATCTCGCCGCCGCCCTCTATCTTTTCGTGATAATTTCCGTGTCGAAGGTTCCGCTCAAAACGGTGCTAAAAAGCGTCCGCGCCGTGATTTTTATACTGCTTTTTACTATGGTTTTGAATCTTCTTTTCTATAAGGAGGGTGAGATAGTTTTCAGCCTTTGGATCATAAAAATCACCGACCGCGGACTGGTTTTTTCGATTACGATGGGAATGCGTCTGATTTTGCTGGTTACGGGAACGTCGCTCCTCACCTTTACGACCACGCCCACGGCTTTGACCGACGCTATGGAAAGCCTTTTGAAACCGCTGACCTACCTTCGGATCAACGTTCACGATTTCGCGCTGATTATGAGCATCGCGCTTAGGTTTATTCCGTCGATAAGAGAGGAGGCGGATAAGATCATTTCCGCGCAAAAGGCGAGGGGCGCGGAATTCGATACGGGCAATATAATCCAAAAGGCAAAGGCGATGCTGCCCGTTTTAATCCCCCTTTTTATAGGCTCTCTGCGGCGCGCCGACGAACTCGCGCTGGCTCTCGACGCGCGCTGTTATAACCTCTCGGACGACAGAACGAAACTCAAAATTTTGCGGTATAGAGCGGCGGATTTGAGCGCGGTTTTTTATGCTCTCGCGTTCGCGGGACTGATCGTTTTGGACAGGCTTGTTTTGAGCGGAATAGGATTTATTTTGTAGAATGCGAAAAACGTGTTTAGGGCGGCAAGGACGAGGTTCTTTTTATGCCGAATGCCGGCGGTTTAAGTTGAAATTCCGGAATATATTTTAAGGATAAGCGGCGTATTTTGCCGTATGCGGAATGATTTATATGGATAAGAAAGCGGTTACTTTTATGCCGAACGAAGGATTTATTTTAGAATGAGGCAATTCTCTAATGATACAAAAAAGGAAAAATTTATGTTTTTTGCCATAAGCGACCTGCACCTCTCAACCGTCGTGAATAAGCCCATGGACATATTCGGCGGAAATTGGGACAACTATTTTGAAAAAATTAAGACCGATTGGCGTGAGCGCGTAACCGACGGCGACGTCGTTTTGATCGCGGGCGATATCTCGTGGGCAATGCGCTTGGAAGACGCGGTTCCCGATTTAAAGGAAATCGCCGCCTTGCCCGGGAAAAAAATTATCATAAAGGGCAACCACGAATATTGGTGGAATTCGTATTCAAAGGTGAAATCCGTCCTGCCCGAAAGTGTTTTCGCGATCCAAAACGACGCCTTGAAACTGTCGGGCGCGATATTCGCCGGGACGCGCGGCTGGACAGTCCCCGATAAAAACGCCGCGGCGGAAGACGTGAAAATCTATGAACGCGAAAAAGTACGGCTCAAAATGACTCTCGACTGCGCCCTCAAACTCAGAACCCAAAACGAGGATATCTACGTTATGACTCACTATCCGCCCTTTAACGCGCTCGGCGCGGACAGCGATTTTACGAAGATAATCTCCGAATATCCCGTAAAATGCGTCGTCTACGGACACTTGCACGGAAAAGACGCGCGGGCAATGTTCGTCGTCGAAAAGAACGGAATAAAATATTATCTGACCTCGTGCGACTTGACGGGGAATAAATTAGTCGAATTGAATTAAATATGGAAAATGCGGAAAGGGAATCGCTAAACAGAACGCGGAAAATGCGGAAAGGGAATTGCTAAACAGAGCGCGGAAAATGCGGGAAGGGAATTGCTAAGCCGGAGGCGGAAAATTCGGAGATTTGATAGAATTAAGACCGGAGAGCGTGAACGGCGGAAAGGAATTCGGCGCGTGGGACACTTTGGGCATTCGCGGTCTTTATGCACGGCAGTGTATTTACGCGCACGCATACCGTTCATTCGAGAGAGGAAGCGGTGAAAATTTCAACGGAATAGTCAGACGGTTTGCGCCGAAAAAGAAGAAGTTTTCGTAATTGAGCCGAACGGATATATCGAGAATCAATCATAAGATAAACACAATGCCGAGGAAATTATTTAACGGTAAAAGCGCGGAAGAAGCGTTTGAGGAACAACTCGCAACATTGCGAAAAGAATAACCGATAATAAACTCCGCAGCCGCGCAAATAAAGGGAAAATGCACTTGCCGATTTACCGCGCATAGCAAACTTTGCAAACTAAATGTTGCCGCATTGGCAATTGCAATCCGGACGTTAAAGAAAATAGGAAAATTTAAAAGAATTTAAATAAAAGCATTGCCAATTATTATAAAATGAATTATACTAATAAAGTAATAGATATCCTTAGAAGAGGAGTCTAAAACAGTTCCTCTCTGCGTAAGCATTCCCGTAGTGTTTGAGAGTCGAGCAATTTAAGAGGAGTCTAAAACCGTCTTATCGAAAATGAATTGACGCAAAAAGTTTGAGAGTTGAGTAATTTTAAAAAAGGGGGGAAAGCCGTGTCTTCATATAAATATAGTTTGTATAAGTGCGGCTATGCGACGGAGTCAACGGCTTTTGCTATGGCAAAAGGCGCGGTGTCGAACCTCATTAGCGACGATATAAACTATTTGGCGTCGTTTGAAGCGGACGGAGTTTTCGCGGAACTTTGCCGTGTATTTTGTACGGTTGACGAGCCTAAGGGATCGGATTCTTTCACCGTTCAAAGATGCGAGAAATGTGTATTGATGAAATACAAGTTTAAGGGTAAGCAGTGGATTGACATTTCGACTTCATACACAAAGGCGAACGAGGTTTGCGCTTTGCTGTTTCCGATAACGCTCAAATACGGACTCGTCTTGCTGGATCATCAAAATCCGCAAAAGCCTTATTCTTCGGCGGATATTTTAAACACAAAGCATATTTGTTGCGAGCTTAGGATAAAAGCAATCAACAAAGCCTTGCGGGAGAAACTCAACTTGTGTGTGCCGCCGATTTTCGACATTGAGGATAATTATTATTTAACACGCAAAATACGGGGTTTTGTAATCACGCTGGACAAGCGAAACGGCGCGGCAATCGAGCAAACAAAGACGCTTATAGCGTTGCTTAAATCTTTGTTGACGGAGAACGAGAAACTGCTTTGTGAAAATAGATGCTTTGTGATCGAAGCGGAGAGTTATCGGCTTTTATATACATTCGAGGCGTTTGGAAAACGCGCCGACGGGATTTGTTTTATGGACGAAAACGATAAGCCTAAAATACACTGATATGCCGGAGTTGTTCCGTTAATTAAACTTTTAATCCGTACGCCGTACGGATTAAATATTGTTATTGACAAAACGCGCGTTTTGTATTAAAATATAGTAGTTAAATTTTCAAAGGGTATAACATTCGGCTTAAAACACGCTTAGGACGAGATATTGAATGAGAATAAAGCGGCGAAGAGTGAGATAGAGAATTATAGTAAAGCGGCGCGGAGTGAATAGAGAATTATAGTAAAGCGCGAATAGTGCGGTAAAGAATAAGATTTTAGGCGGATTAGATTGTGTCGGAGTATTAGAATAAAGCGGCGCGGAGTGAATAGAGAATTATAGTAAAGCGGCGAAGAGTGAGATAGAGGATCATAGTAAAGCGCGAATAGTGCGGCAAAGAATGAGATTTTAGGCGGATTAGATTGTGATAGAGAATGAGATTTCAAGCGGCGGTTTATACGGTCGTCGGGCATAATACAAAAAATAACTAACGGGGCGAATGAATTTATTTTATGATTAAACTTATTAAAAATGGCGTTTTGATCAAAAACGGCGAGATTATCGAGGACGTATCGGAGAGCGGCAAGGAGTTTTTCAGAGGGACTATCGCGTACGGGATTTTGAGCGCCCACAACGTCGGGAACGCCGGCTCACGCCGTGAAAAGAGCGGAAATCCGGGATTGAACGGCGGCGGTTTATGCGGCGAAAAGAGCGGGAATTCCGCGATATGCGGCGGTGATTTGTGCGGCGAAAAGAGCGGGAATCCGGGATTGAACGGCGGCGGTTTATGCGGCGAAAAGAGCGGAAATTCGGGATTGAACGGCGGCGGTTCATTTAATGAAAAGAGCGGTGATTTGTGCGGAAAAACGGGTAAAAACGTGGATTTTTGCGTCGAAAACACGTTTTTCGTCGAAAAAAACGACTGCGCGCGGCTTGAAAAAGACTCTTCTTTGAGGCTGAAATTCGACGCTCTCGCCTCTCACGACATAACCTATGTCGGGATCATTCAGACCGCTAAGGCGAGCGGTCTGAAAAGTTTTCCCGTTCCTTACGTTTTGACAAACTGCCACAACAGTCTTTGCGCGGTCGGCGGCACGATCAACGAGGACGACCACGTGTTCGGGCTGTCGGCGGCGAAAAAGTACGGGGGGATTTTTGTACCCGCGCATCTCGCGGTCATTCATACGTATATGAGAGAAAACGCGGCGAAGTGCGGAGGTATGATACTCGGCAGCGACAGCCACACGCGGTACGGCGCGCTTGGGACTCTCGCCGTGGGCGAGGGCGGACCCGAACTCGTCAAGCAACTGCTCGGCAAGACATACGATATCAAATATCCCGAAGTCGTCGCCGTCGTCTTGAACGGCAAACCCAAAAAGGGAGTCGGATCGCAAGACGTCGCGCTGGCGATCATAAGGGCGGTATACGACGGCAAGTTTGTCAACAATAAGATTATGGAATTCGTGGGCGGCGGAATCGCGGAATTGGATATCGAATACCGAAACGGAATCGACGTTATGACGACCGAAACGACCTGCCTTTCCAGCGTTTGGGCGACGGACGGACGCGTCGCGGAATACTTTAAAACGCACGGCAGAGAGGGGGACTATAAGGAATTAAAGCCCGCGGAAACCGCCTATTACGACGGCGCGGTCATAGTCGATCTGGACAAAATCGAACCGATGATAGCCCTGCCGTTCCACCCGAAAAACGCCTATACGGTTCGGGAATTGAAGGAAAATTTGGAGGATATTTTGGCGTTTACGGAGAGAGAGGGAAATAAACTTCTCGGCAAAAACGCCCCGGAATTTATGCTCCGCGACAAGATAACCGGAGGAAAATTGAAGGTTTCGCAAGGAATAATCGCGGGCTGCGCGGGCGGAACATACGACAATATCTTTACGGCGGCGAATATTTTAGACAAAAAAAGTACGGGTTGCGGCGGTTTTTCGCTCAGCGTCTATCCGTCCAGCCAGCCCGTCTATCTCGACCTTTTGAAAAAAGGCGCGCTCGAAAAGTTGATTCGGGCGGGGAGCGTGGTCAAAACCGCCTTTTGCGGTCCGTGTTTCGGGGCGGGCGACGTTCCTTGCAATAACGCGCTGAGCATAAGGCATACCACGCGGAATTTTGAAAGCCGCGAGGGCAGCAAACCCTCCGACGGGCAAATATCGTCCGTCGCCCTTATGGACGCGAGAAGTATAGCCGCGACCGCGGCAAACGGCGGTTTTTTGACGGCGGCGACGGAGATCGAATATGACGACGGGATAGAAAAATTCGTTTTCGACGACGCGGTGTATAAAAACAGAGTGTATAACGGCTACAAAAAAGCCGACGCAAACGCCGTATTGACCTACGGTCCGAATATAGCCGATTGGCCGAAAATATATCCTCTCCCCGAAACGCTGATTTTGAAAGCGGCGGCGGTCATAAACGACCCCGTAACCACGACGGACGAATTGATCCCGTCGGGCGAAACGTCGTCCTACCGCTCGAATCCTAAAAGACTCGCGGAGTTTACGCTGTCGAGAAAGGATCCCGGGTACGTCGCGCGCGCAAAGGAGATCGCGGCGGATGCGGAGAAGATCGTAAACGGTGAAATTCCGAACGAATACGCGGAGGCTTTGAGGCTTGCGGGCGTGTATTTTGGCATAAAAGGCGGCGAAAGCGCGGAAACCGTGCCTGAAAATGGCGTAAAAAGCGCGGAAAGCGCGGCGAACGGAAGCGGAAATTGCGGAATTGCGAAAGGGCGCGAGAGTGCGGAGAACGGCGTAAAAGCGGTTGAAAGCGTGCCGGAAAAGGGCGTAAAAAGCGCGGAAAGCGCGGAAACCGGACCGGAAAAGGGCGTAAAAAATATAGGTAAGTCCGCGGACGGGATAGCCGCGATCGCTCTCGGAAGCGTGGTTTTTGCGAAAAAACCGGGCGACGGAAGCGCGAGAGAACAAGCCGCCTCTTGTCAAAGAGTCTTGGGCGGCGCGGCGAATATCGCGAATTCTTACGCGACGAAACGGTACAGAAGCAACCTCATAAACTGGGGAATGCCGCCCTTTTTGTCCGACGAGGAATATGCCGTAGGGGATATTTTGATCGTCAAAAATATAAGAAAATTGATAGCGGAGGGCGCGGCCGAATTCCCTTGCGTAAGGGTAAAAGACGGCGAATGCGGGGAGATAATTTTGAAAATCGATCCGCTTACCGCCGACGAAAGAGAGATAATTTTGAAGGGCTGCTTGATGAATTATTACGCCGGATAAGACGACGTGAAATAATGCGAATAAGGTATGGTATACCTTATTCGGGGTTTTGCAAGACCGAAAAAAAGCCCTAAAAACGGGCAAAAAAGCCTTAAAAAAGCCTTAAAAAATGCTTTAAAAGCCCTTAAAAACGGGCAAAAAACGGGCAAAAAAAGCATAAAAAAGCATAAAAAAATGCTTTAAAAAGCCCTAAAAACGGGCAAAAAACGGGCAAAAAAGGCGCAAAAAACGGGCAAAAAACGGGCAAAAAAGCCTTAAAAAATGCTTTAAAAAGCCCTAAATGCGGGCTAAAAAAGGGCAAAAAAGCGTTAAAAATAGGGCAAAAAAGCCCTAAACACGGGGTAAAAACAGGGAAAAACGGCGTAAAAAAGCGTTAAAAAAAGGTAAAAAGAGCCTTAAAAACGGGCAAAAAACGGGCAAAAAAGCCGCAAAAATAGGGCAAAAATAGGGCAAAAAAGCCCTGAAAACGGGGTAAAAACAGGGAAAAACGGCGTTAAAAAGCGTTAAAAAAGGGTAAAAAGAGCCTTAAAATAGGGCAAAAAGCGCGTTAAAACGGCGTGAAAATATGGTAAAAACTGCCTTAAAACGGCGTGAAAACGGGGCAAAAAACGCCGTCGTACAGTATACGAAAAACAAAAGGAAAAGGGAGAGATTTTGATGATATACAACAAACTTGCCGAGACGATGACGCGGCGCGAAATGAGGGAATTGCAGACGGACAGACTGAAAAAAACCGTTCGCTACGCCTATAATAATTCGCCTTTTTATAGGGCGAAATTCGACGCCGCGGGCGTTAAACCCTCCGACGTCAAAACCTTAAAGGATATCGAAAAAATTCCTTTCACGGTCAAGAGCGACCTCCGCGACAACTATCCTTTCGGACTGTCCGCCGTTCCGATGGACAAGGTCGTCAGAATTCACGCGTCGAGCGGCACGAGCGGCAAGCCCACCGTTGTTTTGTATACGAAAAACGATCTCGAAATGTGGTCGGAATGCGTCGCGAGAATCGCCGCCGCCGCGGGCTGTACGGATAAGGATATCGTGCAAATCTGCTTCGGCTACGGGTTGTTTACGGGCGGGTTCGGACTCCATTACGGGCTGGAAAAATTGGGAGCCGCCGTCATCCCCGCCTCTTCCGGAAATTCCGAAAGACAAATTATGCTTCTAAAAGACTTCGGCGCGACCGCCCTCGTAGGCACCCCCTCATACGCCCTGTATCTCGGCGAATTAGCCGAAAAATCGGGATACAAAAAGAGCGATTTTAAACTGCGTACCGGTCTTTTGGGCGCGGAGGGCAGTACGCCCGAAATGATGCGGCATATAGAGGAAAAACTCGGGCTTCACCCTACGAATAACTACGGACTGTCGGAAATTATCGGACCGGGCGTTTCGGGGGACTGCTTGGAGGACTGCGGAATGCACGTCAACGAAGACTTCTTTTATCCCGAAATAATCGACGGCGAAACGGGAGAGGTCAAGGGTGAAGGCGAATTCGGCGAATTGGTCTTGACGGCGTTGACGAAAGAGGGAATGCCTATTATAAGATACAAAACGAAAGATATAACCAGACTTTTTTACGAACCGTGCAAGTGCGGACGGACCACCGTCCGAATGGACAGAATCAAAGGACGTTCGGACGATATGCTGATCATTCGCGGCGTGAACGTGTTTCCCTCGCAGATCGAAGGCGTGTTGATGGCGATGGAGGAGACCGCCGGACATTACGAAATCCTCGTCAAACGTGAAAATTTTATGGACGTTTTGGAGGTCGCAGTCGAATTGAAAGACGGCGCGCTGTTGGAAAATTATGCGAATCTCGAAAGATTGAGAGCGGAAATACACAGAAGACTGAAAACGGTTTTGCAGATCGATACGGTCGTGAAATTGGTCGAACCGCTGACGCTGAAAAGATTTGAGGGAAAGGCGAAAAGGGTTACGGATTTGAGGTAGAGGGGATGTATGCAACGAAAAATCGCTAAAAATGACGTTTGTACGGAGGGGAATAGCGGAAAGCGATTGGTGTAGCGGAAAAAGGGCGGAAGTGAGCGGAAAGTGATTGGTATAACGGAAAATAATAAGGTCGCCGCTTGGGAAATGTGCGGAAAATAATAAGGCCGCCCCACCCCCTAACCCCCTCCCACGGAGGGGAATAGCGGAAAATAATAGGTTCGCCCCACCCCTTTGATCCCCTCCCACGGAGGGGAATAGCGGAAAGTGATTGATATAACGGAAAAAGGGCGGAAGTGAGCGGAAAGTGATTGGTATAGCGGAAAAAGGGCGAAAGTGGGCGGAAAGTGATTGGTATAACGGAAAAAAACGTTAAAAAGCGCAAGACATATATGCGAAAAAGGACAAGTTTAAAAAAACATAGAACAAAAAAGGGACAAACTTAAAAAAACATCAAGCAAAAAAGGACAAGTTTAAAAAATATAGAACAAAAAAGGGACAAGCTTAAAAAATATAAAGCGAAAAAGAATAAGTTTAAAAAAATATAAAACAAAGAGGGAAAAATGAAAGAATTAACCTTTGGAAATGAGGGAAAACCGAAAGAAGGGACGTTCGGAAACGGCGGAAAACCGAAAGAAGGAATGTTCGGAAACGGCGGAAAACCGAAAGAAGGGACGTTCGGAAACGGTGAAAAGCCGAAAGAAGGAACGTTCGGAAACGGCGGAAAGCCGAAAGAATTGATGCTTGGAAACGCGGCGATCGCAAGGGGAGCGTATGAGGCGGGCGTGAGAGTTGCGGCGGCGTATCCCGGTACGCCGAGTACGGAAATCACGGAAATCATTTCGGGATATAGCGAAGTCTACGCCGAATGGTCGCCGAACGAAAAAGTCGCCTTGGAAACCGCTTTGGGCGCGTCTATGGCGGGCGTGCGCGCGCTCGTCTGTATGAAACACGTGGGAGTCAACGTCGCCGCCGATCCGCTCTTTACCGCTTCGTATACCGGCGTATCGGGAGGGCTGGTTTTGGTCGCCGCGGACGATCCCGGTATGTTTTCGTCGCAAAACGAACAGGATACGCGCTTTTACGCGAGGGCGGCGCATATTCCGCTCTTGGAACCGTCGGACAGCGCGGAAGCGAAAGAATTTACAAAAATCGCCTTTGAATTGTCCGAAAAATATGATACGCCCGTCATTTTGCGTACGACGACAAGACTCGCGCACGGGCAGAGTTATGCCGAAATCGGAGAGAGAGAGGAGCGCGAACCGATATTGTATGTCAAAAACCCCGCGAAATACGTTATGATGCCCCTGAACGCGCAAAAAAGACATATCGTCGTCGAAAAACGAACCGAACAAATCGCGGAGGATACAAACCACTTTGTTTTGAAACGCGGAGAGGGCGGAGAAAGCGGAGTTTTAGGAGAGATTGCTTGCGGAAAGAGTGAGAACAATGGTATCGCTTGCGGAAAAGAGGGAAATTGCGTGAGGGTTGCTTGCGGAAAGGAGAGAGTTTCGGGAAATACGGAATGCGGAAAAGAGGGAGTTTTAGGAGGAATTGCTTGCGGAAAGAGTGAGAACGGCGCGGAAAACGGCGGATATCCGATTTTGCACAGCGTCGAATATAACGACCGAAAAGTCGGAATCGTCTGTTCGGGCATAGTATATCAATACGTCAAAGAGGCTCTCCCGAACGTTTCGGTTCTAAAACTCGGAATGGTATATCCGCTGCCCTTGAAATTGATCAAAGAGTTCGCGGATAACGTCGCGGAATTGATCGTCGCAGAAGAATTAGAACCCTTTATCGAAAATCAGTTAAAGGCGAACGGCATAGCCTGCCGCGGAAAAAGTATATTTTCAAAACAAGGCGAATTGTCCGTCGATATAGTCGCGGAAAAACTCTTTCCGGCATACGGAAAGGGCGGAAATAATGCAGCGCGCGATATAAACGCGGACGGAAAAGAGGGAACGGGCAAGGGGAATGATATAATATCCGGTATAAATAAAACGGACGGAAAAGACGGAACGGGGAACGCGGAATGCGGTATCAAAAACGGGAACAATATAGCGCGCGATATAAATAAAACGGAAGAAATACTTAAAACCGATCAAGCGCGCGATTCCGAAAAAGCCGCCGAAAATCTCCCCGGCAGACCCCCCGTCCTCTGCGCGGGCTGTCCGCACCGCGGCGTGTTTTATGTCCTGAATAAACTGAGAATGACGGTCTGCGGCGACATCGGCTGCTATACGCTCGGCGCACTGCCCCCCCTCTCCGCCGTTGACAGCGTGGTCTGTATGGGGGCGGGCATAGGTATGGCGCACGGCTTCCTAAAAGCCCTGCCGGATAGAAAAAACGTCGTCGCCGTCATAGGAGATTCCACATTTATACACAGCGGAATTACCGGACTTATCGACAGCGTGTATAACGAAGGACGCGTTACCGTCGTCATCCTCGATAATTCCACAACCGGTATGACCGGACACCAAAATCACCCCGCGACCGGTAAAACTATACGGGAACGCGATACCGTCAAAATCGACCTCGAAACGCTTTGCCGCGCTTGCGGAGTCAACAGAGTTTCAACCGTCGCCGCCGACGATATCGATACGCTCGAAAAAATGATAAGAGAGGAAACCGAACGGAACGAAACCTCCGTCATAATCGCAAGAAAACCTTGCGAATTGATCGTCAAACAACCCAAAAAACCCTACTATATTACCGCCGAATGTAAAAAATGCGCGGCGTGTATGAGAATCGGCTGCCCCGCGATTAAAAATACGGGGAAGGGAATCGAAATCGACGCGGAAGGTTGCGTCGGATGCGGACTTTGTCAAAAATTGTGCCGGTTCGGGGCGATTTTGCAGAGGTGAGAGAGGGGAATATGAGGACAATTAGAGAATGCCGCCCCACCCCTGCACCCCTCCCGCGGAGGGGAATATGAGGATAATAAGAGAAGTTCGCCCCACCCATGCACCCCTCCCACGGAGGGGAATATGAGGATAATAAGTGAAGTTCGCTCCACCCCTGCACCCCTCCCACGGAGGGGAATATGAGGATAATAAGTGAAGTTCGCCCCGCCCCTGCGCCCCTCCCGCGGAGGGGAATATGAGGATAATAAGAGAATGACGCGGCAACGCTTTCCGCGAGAGGGGATATCGGAAAAAACGCGGTATAGTACCGCGAAAAAATAGTATAAAATAAGGCCGCCCCGCCCCTGCACCCCTCCCACGGAGGGGAATATGAGGATAATGAGAGAATTTACAGGGGCGGGTTGAGATTCTTGGTAAGAAATAGTTGTGTTTTATTTAAATCGTCAGTTTCAAAAAGATAGGAGTTTATTATTATGAATATTTTAATCGTCGGCGTGGGCGGACAGGGGACTTTGCTTGCGGGGAAAATCCTCGGGAAATACGCCGAAATTGCCGGGCTGGATTGCAAACTCAACGAAGTTCACGGTATGGCGCAGAGGGGCGGAAGCGTCGTTACACACGTCAAAATGTCCGAAAAAGTCTATTCGCCGGTCATCGCCGAGGGCGGCGCGGACGTGATCTTGGCTTTCGAGGTCTTGGAGGCGTTTCGATATCGGCATTTCCTAAAAAAAGACGGCGTGATTATCGTCAATAATCGGGAAATTATGCCTATGCCCGTCGTCATCGGCGCGGCGGAATATCCGAAAAATATGATCGAAATTATGAAAACGGAGGCGAATACCGTCGCCGCGGACGCGCTCGCCATCGCGCTCGAAGCGGGGAGCGCGAGAGCGGTCAATACCGTTATTTTGGGGATTTTCGCGAAGGTCAAAGGCATTCCGTACGGGGATATCGAACGCGCGCTTTGTCTGTCGGTTAAACCGAAAATTTTGGATATCAATAAGACGGCGTTGAAAAAGGGGTATGATATCGACGTATCCGTTAATGAAAAATAAGGCGGTAAAAATGCGGAATTGTGGATTATGAATGATAAATAATCGCCGCCGAACACTTGACGTTATTTTAATCGGCCGCCCCACCCCTTAGATCCCCTCCCACGGAGGGGAATATAAGGATAATAAGGGAAAATCGCCGCCGTAAAGAGGAATACCGAATAATGAAAAAAGTATCGGGGTTGTGATAAGGAATGCTAAAAAAGTTATGGCGGTTCTTGATAGGGAATACTAAAAAAGTTAGGGCAATTCTTGATAAGGAATACTAAAAAAGTTAGGGTGTATTCTTGATAAGGAATACTAAAAAAGTTAGGGCTATTCGTGATAAGGAATACTAAAAAAGTTAGGGCGATTCGTGATAAGGAATGCTAAAAAAAGTTATGGCTATTCGTGAAAGCGATGCAAGAAAAACGGGAAAAATAATACCGGATATTTAAAAGGAAAGGCTTTTGGAAAAGACTAATAAAACGAGAATAGGCGGGCAGGCGGTCATCGAGGGCGTTATGATGCGCGGAAAAACTTCCGCCGCGACCGCGGTCGGAAACGGCGAAAAAATCCTCGTCTTTTCCGAACGCCTGAAAAGCGGTAAAAATTCGGAAATTATCAAAAAAATTCCTTTCATACGCGGCGTGTATAATTTCGTCTTGTCTATGGCTTACGGAATCGGTACCCTGAACAAAAGCGCGTCCGCGGCGGGAGAGGAGTCCGAACCGACAAAGTTTGAAAAATGGCTGTCGAAAACCTTCAAAATCAAAGCCGAAACCTTCACCGCCGCCGTAGCGTGCGTCTTGGGACTGGCTTTCGCGATCGGGCTTTTCGTCCTTTTGCCGCAGGTTTTGATCCAGCCTTTTATAAATTTCAACGTGAAATTGCCGCCGAACCTTTCGGGATTCGAAGGCTTTCTGAACGGATTTTTGAAAAATCTCTTGACCGGGCTTATCCGTATCGCCGTGTTTTTGGTCTATCTCTTGCTCGTTTCAAGAATGAAAGAGATAAAACGCGTGTTCGCCTATCACGGCGCGGAACATAAGGTCATAAATTGCTACGAATACGCCCTGCCGCTCACCGTCGCGAACGCGCGCAAAATGACCGTCAAACACGAACGCTGCGGTACGACGTTTATATTCTTGGTTATGCTTGTCGGCGTTTTGTTCTTTTCGTTTTTTACGTTCGAGAACAACGTTTTGATCCGTATGCTGACGAGAGTCGCGCTTCTGCCCGTCGTCGCCGGGATATCGTATGAACTTTTAATCTTTTCGTCAAAACATGACAATTTGTTTTTTCGTATCTTGCGCGCGCCCGGAATGCTCCTCCAAAAATTGACGACAAACGAACCGTCGGACTATATGCTCGAGATTTCTCTCGCCGCATTTAAAACGGTTTTGGCGATGGATAATAACGCGGAGTTTCCCGCTTCAAGCCTTGAAAATACCGTTTATCCCTACGCGTTCGTAAGAGATTACGTGAGGGAACGGACGGAAGGTCTGCCCGCTGACGAAGCGGATTGGATTATGGCGGCGGCGTTGAAAAAAGGACGGGCGGCGTTGCCCTTGACGGAGGTCGTAACGCTCGCGGAATTTGAGGAGATGAAAGATATCATCAAAAAAAGAAAGACGGGTATGCCCCTGCAAAGAGCGGTCGGGGAGGCGGATTTTTTCGGAATGGAGTTGGACGTCGAAGGTGTCTTGATACCGCGCCCCGAAACGGAATTGCTTGCGGACGCGGCGAGAAAATATATCGAAAAAAGATTGAACGCGGAGGAGAAAGAGGGAAAGATAAGGGATTCGGAAAGGAAATTATTGAATGCGGAGAGAGAAAGGGTTTCGGAGAGAGAAAGGGATTCGGAAACGGGATTAGAGAATGTGAAAAAGACAGAAGTTTCGGAAAGGGAATTAGAGAATCCGGAAAAGACAGGGGTTTCGGAAACGGGATTAGAGAATGCGAAAAAGACAGGGGTTTCGGAAGAGTTATTGAATCCGGAGAGAGAAAGAGTTTCGGGAAGGGAGTCGGAAAATGCGGAAAAAATAGAGGCGTTGGAAAATTCGCTAAAAACAAGCGGTTCCAAAAAAAGCGGAACCGAAAAATTAAGAGTTTTGGATTTGGCTGCCGGAAGCGGCGCGATCGCCTTGGTTTTGAATAAATTTTTCGGCGAAAGGTTGGAAATTACCGCGTCGGATATAAGCGAAACCGCTCTGAATACCGCGCGCAAAAACGCCGAAAAGCATAATGCGCGGATTAATTTTGTCAAAAGCGATATGTTCGCGGAAATCGAAGGCGGTTTCGACGTCATCGTTTCTAATCCGCCTTATATCAAAACCGCCGATATAGCCGCCCTCGACACGGAAGTCAAAGACTTCGAACCGAAAATAGCGCTCGACGGCGGCGCGGACGGCTTGAAATTTTTTCGCGAAATCGCGGAGAATAGGGATAGGCTGAACGACGGAGGAAGGCTGTTTTTGGAAATAGGCGCGGGACAAAAAGAGGATATAGAGGAGATTTTTCACGGCGCGAAAATCGAATTTTTGAAGGACTACGCGGGGATAGACAGAATCGCTGCGGTCGAGTTTTAAAAGGATAAAATAAACGGTCAAATGTTATCGGAAAACGCGGTGTTATACCGCAAAAAAAAGATATAAAACGGATGCGAAACGATGGCAAAAAAGGGTATTTCATAATGTCGCCTCACCCCTTTGATCCCCTCCCACGGAGGGGAATTGAGGATAATAAGCGATAAAGAAGCGATACGAAAGGTGATATAAAAGTTATACAAATAAAGTAAAAAACGATATGAAATAGATGCGAAAAGAGATATAAAAGAGATACGAAAAGAGATATAAAAAGAGATACGGAAAGAGATACGAAAGGGATGTGAAAAGAGATACGGAAAGAAATACGAAAGAGATGTGAAAAGAGATACGGAAAGAGATGTGGAAAGAGATACGGAAAGAAATACGAAAGGGATGTGAAAAGAAATACGGAAAGAAATACGAAAGAGATACGAAAAGAGAGAAAATAGATAGAAAAAGAGATGTGAAAAGAAATAAAAGAGAAATAAAAGAGATATAAAAGAGATACGAAAGAAAGAATAGATACGAACGCCGTAAAAAAAAGGATTTGAAATTTTAAAAGGGAATTTTTATGTTTGAAAAATTAGACGCGATGAAGGTGAGGTTTGACTTTCTTTCGGAGGAAATCGGTAAGCCCGAGGTCATCGCCGATCAAAAAGAATGGAAAAAACTCGTCGTAGAACGGAGCGGACTGGAAGAAACCGTTTTGAAATATAACGAATATTTGAGGTTTGTGAAAGAATATGAGGAATGCCGCGAACTGATAAAAGACGCCGCGGACGACGCGGAACTCCTCGCCGCCGCCGAAGAAGAAGCCCAAAGCGTCAAGGAACGGTTCGAGCGCGCCGCGGAGGATTTGAAAGCCTTGCTGACCCCGAAAGACCCCGCGGACGACAAAAACGTTATCATCGAAATCCGCGCCGGCGCGGGCGGCGACGAAGCGGGACTTTTCGGAATGGAATTGATCAGAATGTATAAGCGTTTCGCCGAGAGAATGCGCTGGAAAGTCGAAGATATCGACATAAACGAAACTGAATTGGGCGGCATTAAAGAGGCCTCGTTTATGATCATCTCAAAGGGCGCGTACAGCAAACTGAAATTTGAAAGCGGCGTGCACAGAGTCCAACGCGTCCCCGAAACCGAGTCGCAAGGAAGAGTGCATACATCCACGGTTACCGTCGCGGTCCTGCCCGAAGCGTCGGAAGTCGAAGTCGAAATCAATGAGAAAGATTTGAAAATCGATACCTACCGTTCGAGCGGCGCGGGCGGACAACACGTCAATAAAACCGAATCGGCTATCAGAATCACTCACCTCCCGACAAATACCGTCGTAACTTGCCAGGACGAAAAATCACAGATAAAAAATCGGGATAGGGCTATGAAGGTGCTTTATAGCCGCTTGTATGAAATCCAAAGACAGAACGTCGATAAGGAATATTCCGAAAAACGGCGCGCGCAGGTCGGAACGGGCGACAGAAGCGAAAAAATCAGGACGTATAATTTTCCGCAAGGGCGCGTAACCGATCATAGAATCAATATGTCGGTGTTTTCGATCGACGCGTTTATGGACGGAGATATAAGCGGTATGTTGGACGCATTGCAAAACGCGGACAAAAAAGAAAGGTTGAACGGGTAGAAAGGCGGCTTTGGTGTTTCGGTAAAATAAGAATCCGCAAGGGTTCTAAGAAAAAAAAGGAGGGCGCGTTATGGAAAAGCCCGGAGACGGCAAAATCGATAAAAAAAACGGCGGTATAGAAGCGCGGAAAAATATCGAAAATTACGGTATGGAAAGCGGAAATTCGGGAAGTTTTGAAAACGGCGGAAGCGTGAATTTTAGGGAGAACGGAAGCGCGGAAAACGGGAATCCGGAATTGAACGGAAGCGCGGAAAACGATGATACGGAAACGGGTGAAAGCCTTGAAAACGGCGGTATAGAAGCGCGGAAAAACGAATATAAAAACGGCGTCGCGGCGGTTGAAAATTCCGAAAAAAAATTCGGAATAAAGGAAAAAATTCAAAGATATTTAAACGCATACAAGGGTTTGCCGAAAAGCCGTAAGCAAAAGGTTTTGTCCTTGATTTCCGCCGTTCTGATCCTCGTTATCGCCGCTCCGATCGTCGTCGGCGCGATCGTAAACGCGGGCGGCGAAAGATATCTTTTGGACGTATATGTTAATTCCGGAAGGGGAAAAGTAGAATTTGAGGCGGCCGGGAAAAAGACGGACGACGGAACATACGTTCAAGTCGGTTCGTCCGTCAAGGCAAAAGCCGTACCCGACGCGCATTACAGTTTCGCGGGCTGGTTCGACGGAAATAATAGAAAATTTCCGAACGAAAGCGAATATCTCTCTAAGGAAATCTCATTCCGGATGATTAAAGATAATTTGAATCTGCAAGCGAGGTTCACACTCGATACCTACGGCTTAAAAGTTACGTCGAAGTCGGATACGGACGGAGAAACGGGAGGACGTTTTAGCGTCGGGGTAGGCGGTCATTTCGGTATTTTTGACATGAATAAGAGAACCTTTGAAAAGAGTTACGAGGAAGGAACGGAAATCACTTTGACAATCCCCGCGTCAAATGATTTGTTCATAAATCCCGATCCGGGCTTCGGCTTTTTCGGTTGGTTCGATGTGAATAGCGGCAAAAGACTATCGGGCGACGTCGTATATAAATTCACGGCAACCGCGGAAAGCCGCGATATAGAGGCGCGTTTTTATAAGATTTTTAATGAGGGCGGGAAAATTCAATACGACGAAAGCGAACGTTTGCCGCATTCGTCGGGGACGGGAGCGCGCGGTGATCATTTGCAGGGCATACCCGACGATCCGTTTGTCTATGAGATTTCCACAAAAGAACAACTCGCGCTTGTAGCGTTTCTTCTTAATCGGGACGGGCGGTATACTAAGGGCGGCAACGCCGACACATATGAAAAATTCGTCTTGATAAACGATATCAACCTTTGCGGCGCGGAGTGGATCCCGATCGGGAACGCGGCGCATAAATTCAACGGAATTTTTGACGGAAACGGCTTCGAGATCGCAAACTTTAAAGTCAATATAGATACGAACGGGACGGACGACGTTTACGCTGGGTTGTTCGGATACGTAACGTACGGCGCGAAAATCGAAAATCTCAAAATCAGGGGCGCGGAAATCGCCGTGAACGCTCCGAATGCGGGGAATATATACGCGGGCGCGCTCGCCGGGAAAATCGAGGGAGCGGCTTTAAAAAATTTGACCGTGATCGGCGGCGAATTGACAGTTTCGGGCGGCAAGGTCAAAGCGGGAATGATCGCCGGAGAGATATCAAACCCCGCGGAAGGAAAGGTTTTTGCCCTTAGAGCCGTTTTAAAACTTGCGGGAGAGGGCAAAAGCGAGGCGGGAAAGGTTAGCGTGAAGGCAAGCGGCGAGGCGTATGCGGGCGGAATCGCCGGGTATTTCGGGAACGGAGGCAACGTGATCGAAAATTCGGCGGCGGCGGCGGACGTTTTGACGGGCGGAAGTTCGGGGACGGTGTATGCGGGAAGAGTCTTCGGCGGATGTAGCAACGCGGGTGTTTCTTTAACGAATACGACGGGTACGGGAAAGATCAACAACGCGGAAGGAAAAGACGTCGGAGTGTACGGGAAATAGAAAAGATGCGGAAGGGTGAATTTTAAGAGGACGCCCCACCCCTAACCCCCTCCCACGGAGGGGAATGCAAGGATAGTTAGGGAAGTGTCGCCCCACCCCTTTTGTCCCCACCCACGGAGGGGAATGTAAGGATAGAGTGAGGATTCGCCCACCCACGCACCCCTCCCCCGGAGTGGAATGTAAGGATAATGAGAGGTCGCCCCACCCCCGAACCCCTCCCACGGAGGGGAATGTAAGGATAGAGAGAGGATTCGCCCCACCCCCTAACCCCCTCCCACGGAGGGGAATGCAAGGATAGTTAGGGAAGTTTCGCCCCACCCCCTAACCCCCTCCCACGGAGGGGAATGTAAGGATAGAGAGAGGATTCGCCCCACCCCCTAACCCCCCTCCCGCGGAGGGGAATTAAGGAAAGAAATCACATATTAAGACGTAACGCAAAGTGTAAAAAAACGCGGTATAGCGGCGTGAAAAAAATAAGAAAAAACGCGGGATAGTACCATGAAAAAACGAATAAAAGTGAATACGAAAAAGTGAGTGTAAAATATGACAAAAAACGCGGTATAGTACCGCGAAAGAGATAATAAAAAATACAAGAAAAGAACGAATGCAAAAAACAAGAAAAAAATCAATTTAAAAGAGATATACAAAATAAATACGGAATTTTAAAGAGGCGGTTATGATTTACTTTAACGAAAAAAGGAATATTTTGGAGGAACATATCTATGCTCCCGAATTTCAGGACGTAAAAGAACCCGAGTTGTTTCGGGAGATTTTTGAATACGATTCCATTCCGAAAGTTACCTTTAACAACCGAATCGCGCCTATGAACACCCCCGATAAAATTTGGATTACGGACAGCACGTTCCGCGACGGGCAGCAGGCTATGTCGCCCTTTTCCGCCGATCAGATCGCCCGTCTTTTCGGGCTTTTGTCCAAACTCAGCGGCAAAAACGGCGTCATTCGGCAGAGCGAATTTTTTCTCTATACCGAAAAAGACAGGCTCGCCGTCCGAAAATGTCAAGAATTGGGCTTGCGCTTCCCCGAGATCACGAGTTGGATCAGAGCGAACGAAAACGACTTTGAATTGGTCAAGGAGATGGGGATCAAGGAGACGGGAATACTCGTCAGTTGTTCGGATTATCACATCTTTAAAAAGATGAATTTGACGAGGAAAAAGGCGCTTGAAAAATATTTGACAATCGTGAAAAAGGCTCTCGACCGCGGTATAGTACCGCGTTGTCATTTCGAGGATATCACGCGCGCGGACATCTACGGCTTTGTCATTCCGTTCGCGAATAAACTTATGGAGTTGTCGAGAGAAAGCGGAATCCCGATCAAAATCCGCGCCTGCGACACCATGGGCTACGGCATTTCGCACGCCGGAAGTTCGTTCCCGAGAAGCGTTCAAGGTATCATCTACGGATTGCTGCATTACGCGCAAGTCCCGTCGGAACAACTCGAATGGCACGGGCATAACGATTTTTACCGCGCCGTCATAAATTCGACCACGGCGTGGCTCTACGGCTGCTCCGCCGTAAATACCACGCTGCTCGGAATCGGAGAGAGAACGGGCAATACGCCATTGGAAGCGATGGCGGTCGAATACGCGGGCATACGCGGCACGCTCGACGGAATGAACCTCCCCGTAGTTACGGAAATCGCGGAATATTTCGAGAGAGAAGTGGGATATGAAATCCCCGCGAAAACTCCCTTCGTCGGACGTAATTTTAATCTCACAAGAGCGGGCATACACGCGGACGGGCTTTTAAAAGACGAGGAAATTTATAATATTTTCAATACGGGAAAACTCTTGAACCGTCCGCCCATAGTCGCGATCGACGCGTTTTCGGGAACGGCGGGAATCGCTTTTTGGATCAATAATTTTTATAAGCCGGACGATTTACATAAAATCGACAAAAAAGACGCGATCGTCGCCGAAATGAAAAAAAGAGTGGACGCGGTTTATGCGGCGGGAAGAAATACTTGTATGAGCGACGACGAATTGGAGGAGATGTTCGCCGAATGCGGAAAAGAGAAGTACGACGAATTTTCGGCGATGCTGAACGAGGGCAAAAAACACAGGAGATAGACGATACCGGAAATGTCAACGCCGAATAAAAAATGCGGAACGACGGAAAAATAATACGGAATAAAAATCATCCCGATTGTTCTTCTATTCTTGACGAGAGGGGGATTTCGGGAAAAAGCGGATTGTTTAATATTGTGAACGAGGGATAAAAACAAAAGACGATAAAATATAAAACGGAATATGACGGAAAATAAGGAAAAAAATGTATGAAAACGGTTTTAATCACCGGCGCAAGCAGGGGAATCGGCGCGGCGGCGGCGGAACTCTTCGCCGAAAACGGATATAACGTCATAATAAATTATAACAAGTCCAAAGCCGAAGCGGAAGTTTTGCGCGACCGGATTATGAGAAAAGCCGAAAGAGAACTTCAAGGGAAAGCGGAGATTTTGCGGTTCGGGAATGAGGAAAAGGACGGGAAAGGCACGGAGAGTTTGCGATATAAAAATACGGGAATGGACGGGAAAGACGGAGAAAGTTTTCGATGCGGAAATGCGGAAAAGAACGGGAAAGGCACGGAGAGTTTGCGATATAAAAATACGGGAATGGACGGGAAAGACGGAGAAAGTTTGCAATGCGGAAATGCGGAAAAGAACGGCAAAGGCACAGGAAATTTGCGGTTCGGGAATGAAGAAGATAACGGAAAAACCGGGGGGAGTTTGCGGTTCGGAGATACGGAAAAGAAATTCGGGAGCGCGGAGATTTTTCAATGCGACGTAGCGGATTCGGAAAGGGTTTTCGAAATGGTAAGGTTCGCGGAAGCGCGCTACGGCTCCGTCGACGTTTTGATTAACAACGCGGGGGTTTCGCTTTTCGGATTGTTTACCGATCTGACGGACGGCGCGAGGCAAAGACTTTTTTCGGTCAACGTGTTCGGCGCGATGAACGCGGCGAAAGCCGTGCTGCCCGCTATGATTTCGAGAAAAAGCGGCGGTATAATCAATATTTCGTCCGTTTTCGGAGTCGCGGGCGGATCTTGCGAAGCCGCGTACAGCGCGTCAAAAGCGGCTTTGATCGGCTTTACAAAGGCTTTGAGCCGCGAAGTCGGACGGTCGGGCGTGCGCGTGAACTGTATCGCCCCGGGAGCCGTGCGGACGGATATGAATTCGCGGCTGTCGGAGGACGACCTCGGCGCGTTCGCGGAACAAACTTCGCTGAATTCGATAGGAAATCCGCGGGACGTCGCGGCGGCGGCTTTGTTTTTGGCGTCGGAGGCGGCGGAATATATCACGGGACAGGTTTTGGGCGTGGACGGAGGATTTTTGTAGAAGGGTTTTAGGGGCGCATTGCGCGCATAATAAATACATTAGCGGAATATGTTGAGCGGCAGGGAAACGCCGTTTAAACCTTAAAGGCGGGAGGCGATGTTATGAATCGGTGTATTGAAATAATGAAAGATATGGTTTTCCTATATAAAAAGAGGCTGCAAGAAGGTGATTTTACTAAATATCTCTACTACTTTCACGATCATGAAACGGGAGAAAGCGAAGTTGTAGAGCAATACGATTAAAAACGGGAAAGGTTAAAAAAAATAACTTTTTGGTTTATATAAAAATTCACAATCGGTCGCCCCACCCCTCTAACCCCCTCCCACGGAGGGGAATAGCGGAAAATTAAGAAAAGTCGCTACGGCGCTTTTCGTTTCCGTCGCCTCACCCATTGAAGCGGCATAAGAATTTCAAATCGGTTTTTACGATGTAGAAACGGGAGAAAGCGAAGTTGTAGAGCGGTACGATTAAATTTTTGTTTTATCGATCAAAGACGATTATCGACGGATACGGGAGGCAAAAGACGGCGGGGTAAATCCGGCAACGCCGTATTTAAAAGTTTAACGGGTATATTGTCAAAAACGGGCATTTTTTATTGACATCGGCATAATAATATTGTAAAATAATCAAATCTCGTTTATCGTGCGTGGAATGTATACAAAAGAATATATTTTTATCCCGAATGCGGGGGAATTAATACGAAAAGGAAAAAGACTTGTTGACGGCGCGCGGAATTAATACAAAAAGGAAAAAGTATTTGCTGACGGCGCGCGGAATTAAAGCGAAAAGGAAAAAGTATTTGTTGACGGCGCACGGAATTAAAGCGAAAAGGAAAAAGTATTTGTTGACGGTGCGCGGAATTAATACGAAAAAGCATTTTAAGCGAAACAAAAATTTAATTCGATAAGATTTTATTTAGAAATTTAGCATACGATAGATATATATGTATTAAAAAATAAATATTTAAGGAGCGGAAAAATTTATATGGCAAAAGAAATTTTGTTGACCAAGGAAGGTTACGAAAAACTCAAAGAAAGGCTGGATTATTTGCAAACCAGCGCAAGACCGCAGGCTTCGGAAAAAATCAAAATAGCCAGAGAATTCGGCGATTTGTCCGAAAACGCGGAGTATGACGCCGCAAAAGAAGAACAAGTTCATATCGAAAACGAAATCAAAGAAATTAACGAAAAACTTATGGCGGCGGTTCTGATCGACGAAAGTAACGTGGATACCAAGGTCGTTTCTTTGGGCTGTACGGTCAAAATCCACGATATGGAGTTCGGGGATAAATTAGAATTCAAAATCGTAGGAAGCACCGAAGCGGACTCGTCCGAAAATAAAATCAGTAACGAATCACCCATCGCACAGGCGATTTTAGGAAAGAAAAAGGGAGCGGTTTGCGATGTTATCACGCCGGGCGGCGGAATGAAAGTCAAGATTTTAAGCATCGGGATATAGAGGGCTTAAAAATTCGGAAGGTCTGAAAATTTTACCGCTTTTTGTCGGGGAAATTTAGAATCCGCAATATGGAAATTATGATAAAAACGACGGTATAGTACCGTCGTTTTTTATGGGATAATATGGGAAAATGAGTTTTAAAAGCGGTCGCCCCACCCCTTGATCCCCTCCCCCGGAGGGGAATATAAGGATAATAAGGGAATTTCGCCCCACCCCTTGATCCCCTCCCACGGAGGGGAATATAAGGAAAATGAGGGAAGTTTCGCCCCACCCCTTTGATCCCCTCCCACGGAGGGGAATATAAGGAAAATGAGGGAAGTTTCGCCCCACCCCTTTGATCCCCTCCCACGGAGGGGAATATAAGGATAATTAGGGAAGTTCGCCCCACCC
>JAISNN010000033.1 GCA_031276195.1 Clostridiales bacterium | reverse complement strand
ACCTTCCTTTATTGTCCTTACATTCCCCTCCGTGGGAGGGGATCAAGGGGTGGGGCGACCTTCCTTTATTATCCTTACATTCCCCTCCGTGGGAGGGGATCAAGGGGTGGGGCGACCTTATTTTTTCCGTTTCCTACGGATGAAATTAACAAGTGGAGCGACCGATTTGAAATTATATATAAACCGCTTTTTATCACGAATTTTCATAACTCCCGAAAATTTTACTATACCTTTATTTTGCGTGAAAAAATTTTTTTTATTTATCGTATCAAAAAAATATCCTAAAAACTTTATATAAAAAAAGGTCGAAATATGTGTTCACACAGATTTTACAACAAGTTTTTTCACAAGTTACTACGTTCGCGAAAAACCCGTCGATATTGAACGCGCTTTCGACGGCGCGCCCGTAATAACTCATAAAATTCGACGCGAGCATACCGATAAATAAATCCGCCGTAAAATCTCCCCCTCCCGCCAAGACATAAAGGTAAAGGTTTTTCAAATCCAGCCGCCGAATCGTCTTTGGAATATTCATTTTTCCGGATATTTTTTTCTTTTTTCCCCGCCTCGTTTCCTCTTTATGATTCGACTCTTTTTGTTTTTTTCCTTTCGCTTCGTTTTTAGAATACTCTATTTTTTCTTTTTCCGTTCCGTCTTTATAATACTTCGCTTTTTGTTTTTCTCGCTCTTTCCCTTTTTCAGGATACTCTATTTTTTGCTTTCCGCGCTCCTTTTCATTTTTAGAATACTTCGTTTTGCTTCTCCCGCCTTTTTTTTCGCATTCGGAATACTCCGCTTTTTGCTTTTCCCTCTCCGTTTCGTCTTTATATTGCTCCGTTTTTTGTTTTCCGCTTTCCGTTTCCGTATTTTCTCTTTCCGTTCCGCTCTCCTTATTTCCGCCTTTCGTTTTCTCTTTCTCTCTTTCCTTTTCGGAACGTTCCGTTTTTTCTTTCTTTCCCCTCTTTTTTTCCGCCCCGTTGCTTTTCTTTTTTTCTTTTCTTTTTTTCTCTTTCGCGTTCCCATTTTTTTTCAACAAAAAGACTTTAAATCCGTCATCGCCGTACGCGCCTTTTAAAACCGTCTTTTTTATTTTGAACGGCAAAAGGACGGACAGAATAAATCTGCCGTCCAAAACGTCAAAAAAAACCTCTATTTTCAACCTTAAAGGAATAAAAATCAAAAGCGTCGACAAAAGCATTCCGATCAACGCCGCATACAAAAAACCGTACGTCATACTCTTATTATGTATCTAAAATGCAATCTCTACGCGCCGTAAAACGGAAAATTAATAAAATTTAAAAAAGGACATATTTATATGTTTTACTTTCGTCTTTAACGCAATTTCATAATACTATAAAACCCTTCCTTTCGTCTTTTAGTAATTTCATAATACTATAAAAAACCCTTACTTTCGTCTTTAACGTAATTTCATAATACTATAAAACCCTTACTTTCGTCTTTAACGTAATTTCATAATACTATAAAACCCTTCCTTTCGTCTTTTCGCAATTTCATAATACTATAAAACCCTTCCTTTCGTCTTTAACGCAATTTCATAATACCATAAAACCCTTGCTTTCGTCTTTTCGTAATTTCATAATACTATAAAAACCATTTTTCGTAATTTCGTAATGCTCATACCGCCCCAAAAAACAACCGCTATAAAAAAACGCGCCTATTAAAGTTTCTTTTCGACGCTTTTCGACTTTCGCGCTTTTGTTTTTACATTATTTTTAAGAATATTCCGCAATATATTGTATTATCTATTGACATTGCGGACGATTTGCGTTAAAATATTCGTATTGAAATACGGTTTTCTATGCCGTTCCGCTTTTAAACATACGATTTTCGGCTTAAAGAGAAGCGGCGCAAAACTTTTTTTCAAATATTTTGTAAGGAGTCATACTATTTTGAATAAAAAAATAGTATCGATATGGTTTTATGGATTCTAATCAAGGTGAATTTTTCGGCGCGAACGTTACGACCATAATACTTCGTTCACTCTATGAGGAAGACCGTTACGGCTATGACATTTTGAGAGAAATCGACAAAAAAAGTCAAGGAAGTTATCAAGTCAAGCAGGCGACCCTATACAGTTGCCTAAAAAGGCTTGAAAAGAGCGGTTTGATCAAAGCTTTTTGGGGCGGCGAGGACGGATCGACGGGCGGCGGCAGGCGGCGTTATTATTCTTTGACCGATAAGGGGCGCGGTTTTTTGGACAAGAACCGTTTAGCGCACAAGCACACGCGCACTCTTTTGAACAAATTTTTGAGCGAAGCGTCCGAAGCGGACGGAGAGGACGGCGCGTCGCTTGACATAAACGGCGGAACCGCCGCCGCTGATGCGTTCTCCGAAACGGACGGCGCGGATACGGCGTTTTCCGGTATGAGCGGAGAATCTTTCGCCGCGTTCGTCGAGAATGCCGAACCGAATTCCTCGGGATCTTTTACGTCCGGGAGCAATAACGAAAAAACTTTTTCGGAATCTTTTACGTCCGGGGGCAACGCCGGAAAAACTTTCCAAACCTCTCTTTTCGACATCGCGGCGGACGATCGCGCGCCGAAGTCCGCGCCGCCGCAAAAGCCCGTTTTTGTGGAAATCCCCAAAAACTACGCTGTATACGACCTGCCCGAGAATTTCGCGGAAAAGCCGGCGGAGTCTATAAAGCCCGCGGAGCAAGAAGAGGAAATTTATATTCCTTACACGACGTCCGCAAAATACGACTTCCGCCCTTTCGACTACGGCGAACAGCAAGAGCGCGCGCGGATTCAGCACGAGGAATACTATAAGCAATACGAAAGGACGCTGGCTGAAAAAGAACTTTCGGCGAGCAAAATGTACGACGCTATGTACGCGCCCTCTCTGCCGTATTCGGGCGTTATCAAGGAAAATCACGAACCGTCCGCTCCGCCTCCTCCCCCTCCTCCCGCGTATAGGCAGTCCGCCTATAACGGCGGCGGCGGTCTTTTCGCGGCATACGGTCCGCAAGCCGCCGACGAATCCGACGGACTCACCGACGACGAAAAAAAGGACTACGCCTCCAAGAAATTGGGAATCGGGAGATACCGCGACCCGGAATACGCGGGCAAAATCATAAGCGAAAACGAACGCGCCAAAGCGAACGCGAAAAACCGGGAGGAGAATTCTTTCCCCCCCGAACGGACGGAGACCGATGAAAAACAGTCGATAAGCTCGGCGGTCCCCGTCGGAAAAGAAAAACCATTCGGGCTTACCAATGAAAGTTACGACGCTTACGCGCAAAACGACGGTCAAACCGCAAACGCGGAATCGCGGCGCGCGGAATTTCAACAAAACGACGGATACTATAACGACGCGAATGACGAATATGACCAAAACACGCGGTTTCTCGACGGCAAAGACTTAAAATTTCATCAATTTGAAAAATACGACGCCAAAAACGACAAAGACGTCAACTATAAAAGTGTTTTTACGGACGAAATTCTCGTTAAACGCGCCGAAGGCGAATATCAAACGACGGACGTCGACAGTTCCGACGCCGACGAAATCCGCGGCGACGCGCCGAGATATTTTCACGACGTAAAAAACAAACTTACGAACGAAGGCTACGAAGTCAAAGCCTACAATAAGGCTAACACCTCCGAGTTTTACGCGAAAAACTACATATTCAACGGGAAAATCAAAGCCCATACTTCCCTTGCCGCGTGGGGTGTTTGGCTGGTTGAAATCTTTATGGCGGCGGCTCTTTTCTCCGAATTTTTTCGGTTCGGGCTGTCCGACGCGGCGTTTTGGTGTTTCGCGTTCATTCCGGCGGCGGTTCCGCTGTTCTTTTGGGCGGCATACGGCATAAACCCCGGGAAACGCGTAAAGGACGATTTCGACGTGAAGCGCGCCGTCAAGACAAACCTTATTGTCGCCGCGGTTTTGTTCGCGCTGACCTCCGTCGTCGCTCTTTGTTTTTTGAACGCCGCCGCGAACGGAAATTGGCGCGCGTCGATTCTCATCCCCGCGATTCTTTTCACGAATCTCCCGCTTAGCGCGGTGATATACGACACCCTAAAAAAGACCAGAAAGTACAATTTGAGTTAACCGATGAATAAAAAAAGAGTTGTTTTTTAACGGCTCTTTTTTGTTTCCTAAAAAAATTACAAAACACCTTGACATCTATTTTTATTTCCTTTATAATAATTATGCCGATGGCTGACAAAGCTACCATTTAAACTGAAAAATGGCAACCGGACCGCTCAGGCTGAAATTGCCGCCCCGTAGCGGCATTGCGTAGACCGGTGCAAAAAAGAGTTGTTTTTTAACGGCTCTTTTTTGTTTCCTAAAAAAATTACAAAACCCCTTTGACATTCATTTCAATTTCCTTTACGTAGTGATTAAACTTCTAAACCAAACATACGCAACGCAAAATAAAAAATAAATTTTTAAAAAATTGCCGTCAGCAAGTTGTCATAATTGAAAATTTATGTTATACTTGTAAAGATGTATTTTTAAAGATAAAAAATCCGTAATATAACGAATATAAAAAAACAAAAAATACCGTTTTCGGGGTGTAGCGCAGTTTGGTAGCGTGCTTGGTTCGGGACCAAGAGGCCGCGGGTTCAAGTCCCGCCACTCCGACCACATAAATTTTATTCCCTCTTTTAAATCTCGAAAAACAAAAAAATTTTGACCGTTCCTTTTCATCTCAAAGAAACATCCGAAAAACTTTGACCCTTCCTTTAACCTGAAAAAATATTCGAAAAACTATATAAAACACAAAAAAACACGGTTCAAGCCTCTGCGCCTCCGTGCTTTTTTATATAAGAAACTTTATATAAAACACAAAAAAAACACGGTTCAAGCCTTTACGCCTCCGTGCTTTTTTATATGAAAAACTTTATATTTTGATATTTCTAAAAATGTGTGATAAGGCGGTAGTGCGTTAGTTGCCGTACATTCCCCTCCGCGGGAGGGGCGTAGGGGTGGGGCGAAACTTTATTTCCTTATATTCCCCTCCGCGGGAGGGGCGCAGGGATGGGGCGAAACTTTACTAACTTTCCTTGCCGTCCCTTTTCATCTAAAAATTTTTTCAATCGGCTTCCCTTTTGCGAGTTCGTCGATCAGTTTATCCAAATAGCGCACTTTTTGCAAAGTAGGATCGGCGATCTCCTCGACCTTACAGCCGCAAACCGAGCCCGTAATCAATTTCGCGTTCGGGTTAAAGCGCGGCGCGCCCTCAAAGAACGCTTCAAACGCCGTGCCATTGTCGATCTGCGTCCTCAAACCCGCCTCGTCGTAGCCGGTCAGCCATTCGATTACCGCGTCGACTTCGAGTTTAGTCCGTCCTTTTTTTTCCGCTTTTTGAACGTACATCGGATAAACCTTCGCGAAACTCATATCTTTTATATTCATATGTCAACCCCCTTTACTCTCAACTTTTTTTAAAAATCGAATAAACCTTTCCGCGAAAACTTTTTATATTAATGTATGTCAAATTCCTTTCGCAAGCCTCATATCTTTTATATTCATATGCCGAATTCTTTTACCCTCAACTATTTTTCTATATCGAACATTTTATCTATACTTCCTCTTCCGACTCCCTTTCAATCAACGCAAGTGAAATCTTTAAAGCCTCCGTGCGCCGCGCCGCGAGCGTATGTTGAGCGGAGCCTTCCCTTAATTTAGGGGCGCATTTTTCCAATTTCATAATCATCGATTCGATTTGTCTTTTCGCCTCTTTGAGTTCTGATTTTGCAAACGATACCATAATATATTTGCTCTCCTTTTTCAACGGTTTCCAATCCCCGATTCCATTCTATCATAATCTATACCAAGCGTTTTCCGATTCTCTATTCTATTTTACCATAATCGATATTAAGTTGTAAAGCAAATATACAAAATTTTCAAACGCTTATTCAATCTCTTCAATTAATATCCTCCCCTCAACTTAAACACCCTATAAAAAATCTTTCTCACCGCATTTGCGATCACCGCCGTAAACGCCAGCAAAACTATAAAGATCAATTCGTTCGCGGTCAATCCGTTCGTTCTGAATATTTGTCCTCCGAAATACAAAATCAAGACTTGAACGACGCTCACCGCGCCCATAATGATAATGAACGGTTTATTTCCCGCTATGTGATCGGCAAGGTTGATCGACTGCGTTCTGGCGCAAAAACCGTTGAATATACCCATAAACATAAACAGTCCGAAAAAGGCGGTATAGAAGCGCGTATTTTTAGCGTAAAAAAACATTTCCGCGACGAATTCGCTCTTCAAAAACCACATACAAACGAGAACGGAAAACGCTCCTCCCAAAATAATTTCCAGCCACATATAGCCGTTGATAATTTTTTCTCCGCGTTTTTTCGGCGGTTCGTCCATATATTTTTGCAACGCCGCCTCTCCGCCGAAAGCCAGCCCCGCCAGCGTATCCATAACGATATTGATCCACAAGATTTGAATGACGGTGATAGGCGACGAGATGCCGAAAAGGGGCGCGAGCATAGACACGCCCATCGCGCAAAAATTCAACGTCAGCTGAAAAATGATAAATTTTCTGATACTTTTAAAAATCGTCCTGCCGTATTTCACGGCTTTCGCGATAGACAAGAGGTTGTCGTCTAATATGACGATATCCCCCGCTTCTTTCGCGACGTCCGTTCCGCTTCCCATAGCGAAACTTACGTCGGCTTTTTTCAGCGCGGGCGCGTCGTTCACTCCGTCGCCCGTCATTCCGGCGACCAGTCCCATACTCTGCGCGATTTTCACCAATCTGCTTTTGTCGTTTGGGAGGGCGCGCGCGACGACGCAAAGACTCGGGAGAATTTTTTGAATTTCCTCATCCGTCATCGCGTTCAATTCGCCGCTTGTCAAAACGAGTGAATTTTTCCCGTCTAAAATTCCGACTTCGCGCGCTATCGCTTCGGCGGTTTTTTTCGCGTCGCCCGTTATCATAACGATTTTTATTCCCGCGCCGCGGATCTGTCTGACGCCCTCTTTCGCCTCTTCTCTTACGTCGTCGCGGAGGAAGGCTATGCCGACGAGTTTCAGGTCTTTAAAGCATCCGGGGGACAGTTCGGGCGCGGCGGCGGCGACGATGATTCGGTATGCGCGTTTTTGCAACTCCGCGATTTTTTGTTCGAGCGCGCGTCTTTTCACGAGTGTTTTAAAACGCCCGTCCGCGTCCACGTATTCCGTGCAGTGCGGGAGCAGAATTTCGGGCGCGCCTTTGATCAAAACCAATTTTCCGTGCGGTTTAAAGCCGTTAATTTCGGTCGCCATATACTTAGTATCTGAGGAAAAAGGGAGTATATTTTTATAACTTATATTATTTAATTTCTTTGAATCGCGGCGCGCCGCAAATTCCAAGAGGGCTCTGTCCGTGGAATTTCCGCCCACGATCTTTCCGCCCGACACGGAAGACGCGTTATTAAAATACAGCGAATGAAATACATATTCGCGCAGTCCGTCCGGGCAGGCGTTCACGGAAAAAAATTCGTTTCCTTCGCCGTCGATAAGTCCCGCGGTTTTCAATTTTCCTTCGGTAAGCGTGCCGGTTTTGTCGCAAAAAATGATATTCATACTACCCGCGGTTTCGATACCGACGAGTTTTCGGACGACGACGTTATCCTTCATCATTTTTTTCATATTCGAGGTCAATACGACGGTAATCATCATGGGCAGACCTTCGGGAACGGCCATAACGATGACGGTTACGGCGAGGGTTACGGCGTATAAAATTTTCGCGATAAGGTTTTCGGGGTTTGCCAAAAACGCTTTGATCAGGATAGGTTCGAAGCCGTTTTCGACGACGACACAATTAAAAAGGTAAGCCAAGGCGACCAAAACCGCGCCCACGTACCCGAAGCGGCTTATGCTTTTAGCCAATTCGTTGAGGCGTTCTTTCATGGGGCTGGACGCGGTATCCTCCTGCAATTCGCCCGCCAGCCGCCCGTAAAAGGTGCGGTCGCCGACCGAAAAAACGCGCATAACGCCCTCTCCGCCGCATACGACGGTGCCGGAAAAAAGCAAATTTTTGTCCGTAAAATCTACCGTTTCGAGGTTTTCTCCGCTCCCTTTCGCGGCGCAATCCGTATGCTTTACTCCGCCGTTTTTCTTGCAATTTTCGTATTCCGCGCTCCCGTTTTTCTTGCCGTTACGAATTTCCGCGCCGCCGCGTTTGAAGCGTTTTTTCTTACGGTTTTTATATCCCGCGCCGCCGTTTTTAAGCCCGTTTTCCACATAATTTTCGCATTCCGCGCTCTCGTTTTCAAGCCCGTTTCCCTCATAATTTTCAAACTTTGCGCCCCCGTTTTCACTCTCTATATATCGATATTTTCCATTTTTTTCGGCAAAGGATTTAACCGTATTTTCCTCTCTTTTTTGCGCGTAATTTCCGCGTTCTATACCGCCGTTTTTAAGCCCGTTTCCCTCATAATCTCCAAACTCCGCGCCCCCGTTTTCACTCTCTCTACGTCGATATTTTCCATATTTTTCGGTAACGGATTCAACCGTATTTCCCCCTCTTTTTTGCGCGTAATTTCTGCGTTCTATACCGCCGTTTTCAAGTCCGTTTCCCTCATAATTTTCAAACCCCGCGCCCCCGTTTTCACCCTCTCTACGTCGATATTTTCCATATTCAAATCCGCTGCCGGCCGCGCTTTTCGCACACTCTTTCGTCTCCCCGTTCAGAGCCGATTGATCCGCGTCAAGCGCGCCTTCGACGAGATATCCGTCCGCGGGGATTTTGTCGCCCGCTTGCAGTTTGACAAAATCTCCCACAACGACCTCGCAGACGGGAATTTCACTTATAATCCCCCCGCGTATAACCTTACAATTTGCGCGCGCCGCGTCGGCTTGAAGTTTCTTAAAGGCGGCTTCGCTTCCCGCCTCGCTGACGGTGGAAACAAACGTCGCGAGCAAAATCGCCGCGGCGATGATCGCGGTTTCGTACCATTCCGAGTGTCCGAACAAAAATATGACGTTAATTCCCAGCGCGACGAGCAGAATTTTGATCAAAGGGTCGCCGAAATTCTCCAAAAGTTTAGAAAAAAATCCCTTTCTCTTTTTCTGCGTAACGATATTTTCGCCGAAATCCCTGCGCGATTTTTTCACCGCGTCCGGACTGAGTCCCGGGATGAACGCCTCACTAACCCCTTTTTCACTCCCAAAGCCGCCGATTCCGCTCTCCCGAACGGGCGCGCTCTCGCTAAACTTTTTCGCATCCCCAAAGCCGCCGATTCCGCTCTCCCGAACTGACGCGCTCTTACCGAATCCGTTTCCGCTTTTTCCGATTCCGTATTCCCGAACGGGCGCGCTTTCACTAAACTTTTTCGCATCCCCAAAGCCGTCGATTCCGTTCTCCCGAACTGACGCGCCTTTTTCGGTTTTTTTTTGATTTTTCGCTGCGTTAAGGTCAAATCCCCAAGCCGCGCTTTCCGATTTAAAATACATATTTTTTTCCTCACGAAATTCTATGCGAAAAAGAAATCGTTAAGTACACAAAAAAAATCCGCTTTCGGCGGATTTTTTGGGAATTCTTGTCGATTTTCAAAATTTGACAGTTATAAATTTTCGTGATTCCGATTCTTTTTATCAAAAATCAAATATCCTTGATCGGTTTAATCAAGCACCCATTAGCAAACCCGATCAAGTCCTCTCTTCCCGCGGTTTCCAACGCTTTTTTGACGATAAAGTAGTTCTCTTTTTTTCTATATTGCAGCAACGCCCTCTGCATTTTTTTACTTTCCTCGTCTTTCGCGACATAGACGGGCTTCATCGTATCGGGATTCAATTCGGTATAAAACATCGTCGTAGATTTCGTCGACGGCGTGGGATAAAAATCCTGAACCTGTTCGGGCATACTGTTGACGGATTTCAGATACACCGCCAGATCGATCGCGTCGCGAAGCGTTGATCCCGGGTGCGACGAGATGAAATACGGAACCAAATACTGTTCCTTGCCGAACCGTTTACACTTCTCGTAAAACTTATCGCGAAAGGCGGTATAGAGCCGAAAATCCGGCTTATTCATCAGCCTCAAAACGCCGTCGGAACAATGTTCGGGCGCGACTTTGAGTTGACCGCTTACGTGGTATTTTATAAGTTCGTCAAAGAAACTTTCGTCCTTGTCGTACATAAGATAGTCATACCGTATGCCGCTTCTGATAAAGACTTTTTTGACTCCTTCCGTTTCGCGCAATTCCCTCAAAATCCCCAAATATTCGCGGTGGTTCACCCTCAAATTTTTGCACGGCTCATATCCCAAGCAATTTTTTTCTCCGCATTTCCCGGCCGTCTTTTGTTTTTCGCACGACGTATCGCGGAAATTCGCCGTCGGGCCGCCGACGTCGTTTATAATTCCCTTAAAGTCCTCAAAGAATGTCAATTTTTTCGCTTCGTTCACGATACTTTCTTTGCTGCGTTTTTGGACGATTCCGCCCTGGTGATAGTTAAGCGCGCAGTAATTGCAGCCGCCGAAGCAGCCGCGGACGGACGTAATTGAAAACTTGACTTCCGCGAGCGCGGGGACGCCTTTTTTGTATACGGGGTGGCATTCTCTTTCGTAAGGGAGGGCGTAAACGGCGTCCATTTCCGAGACGCTAAGGGGGTACGCGGGCGGATTTTGGACTACGTACACGCTCCCGTGTTTTTGAATTACGGTTTTCGCGGTGAAAGGGTCGTTATTTTCGTTTTGAATATTGAAGGCTTTTACGTACTTTATTTTGTCCGATTTAACCTCGTCGAATGTCGGGCAAAACACGGCGTTTTGCGTATAAATTTTATCTTTTAATTTCGCCGAAAATTCTTGAAATTCCGCGGTATAGAGCGTTCCTCTTACGTCCTTTATATCCCTTGCCGGAACGCCTTTTTTAAGGAGAGAAATTATCTCCAAAATCGGCTTTTCGCCCATACCGTAGATGAGGAGATCCGCTTTCGCGTCCGTTATGACGGAGGGCATAACCGAGTCGCTCCAATAGTCGTAATGCGCGAATCTCCTGAGGCTTGCCTCTATGCCGCCCGCGTAGACGACGCAATCCGGGAAGAGCCGCTTTAAAGCCTTGCAATAGACGGTCAACGCCCGATCCGGACGTTTTCCGCCCTCGCCGCCCTCGCTGTAAATGTCGCCGCTCCGTTTTCTTTTCGCCGCGGTGTAGTTATTGACCATCGAATCGACGACGCCCGGGCTGACCAAAAAGGCGATATTCGGCATACCGAATTCGGTATAATCCGCGTCTTTCAAGGGCTGGCACACGATACCCACGCTGAATCCCGCCGCCGAAAAGAGCCGCGAAACGATCGCATGCCCGAAAGACGGGTGGTCGACATACGCGTCCCCCGTAATCAAAACAAAATCATAATCCCTTCCGCTTTCGCGTTTTATCGGAAGAAACATTACTTTCTCCGCTCCCTTTTTCGGCTTTAAAAACCCATCTTTTTTCGACCGTATATCCCTTTTTTTAGGGTGAAAAACTTTTTTTTCGACCGTATATCCCCTTTTTTAGCCTAAAAAACTTTTTTTCGACCGTATATCCCCTTTTTTAGCCTAAAAAACCTCTTATCTATTTTGAAACTCACCTTTTACATCAACGATGACGATAGGAAACGAAAAACAACGCATTTTAACGGTGTTTACTTATTATCCTTATATTCCCCTCCGCGGGAGGGGTGCAGGGGTGGGGCGACATTAATTAAAATCCTATTTTTCATCTCAAAATCTTTCAAAAATTCACGCTTCTATACCGCCGCCGTTCCCCCCTCGTAAATTCCCCTCCGCGGGAGGGGGTCAAGGGGTGGGGCGACATTAATTAAAATCCTATTTTTCATCTCAAAATCTTTCAAAAATCCGCGCTTCTATATCGCCGTCCCCCCTCGTAAATTTCCCTCCGCGGGAGGGGTGTAGGGGTGGGGCGACATTAATTAAAATCCTATTTTTCATCTCAAAATCTTTCAAAAATCTGCGCTTCTATACCGCCGTCCCCCCTCGTAAATTCCCCTCCGTGGGAGGGGTGCAGGGGTGGGGCGACATTAATTAAAATCCTATTTTTTATCTCAAAATCTTTCAAAAATTCACGCTTCTATACCGCCGTCCCCCCTCGTAAATTCCCCTCCGTGGGAGGGGTGCAGGGGTGGGGCGACATTAATTAAAATCCTATTTTTCACCTCAAAATCTTTCAAAAATCCGCGCTTCTATACCGCCGTTCCCCCCCTCGTAAATTCCCATCCGCGGGAGGGGTGCAGGGGTGGGGCGACCTCATCTATCTATCTATCTATCTATCTATCTATCTATCTATCTATCTATCCCTATATCCTTTCTGTAATGAATTTTATCAAATTTAATCCTCTCGACGTTCCGATAAACGATTTCCCTCGCCTTATCTATACTGCTCCCCGCCGCGGTAACGCCCAAAACTCTTCCTCCGTTGGTCAAAAGGTTTCGCCCCGATTTCGCGGTTCCGGCATGAAACAGCAAGACCTTTTCGTCCAACTTCCCGACGGTGATCGGCAGTCCCTTTTCAAATTCGCCGGGATATCCTCCGCTCGCCAAAACGACGCATACGCAAGGTTTTTTTTCCCATTTGATTTTGATTTTATCGAGTGTTCCGTCCACGCAAGCGTTCATAATGTCCAACAAATCGGTTTTCAATCTCGGGAGAACGACCTGCGTTTCCGGGTCGCCGAACCTCGCGTTATATTCGATGACTTTCAGTCCTCCGCTTGTCAGCATCAGTCCGAAATATATTACGCCTTTAAAGACGATTCCTTCGGTTTTCAGTCCTTCGGCGGTTTTTTTCATAATATTTTCGGTGAATTCCGCGGCGACGTCGGGCGTATAGGCGGGGCTGGGTGAAAACGCGCCCATACCGCCCGTATTCGGACCTATATCGCCGTCAAAAACCCGTTTATGATCGCGGCTCGATTCCATCGGGACGATGACGTTCCCGTCCGAAAACGCCAAAACCGTAATTTCCTCTCCCGAAAGGAATTCTTCTATGACGATTTTGCTTCCCGACTCTCCGAATTTTTTGTCGCGCATAAGTTCGTCTACGGCTTTTTTAGATTCTTTAGTATTCTCGCATATATAGACGCCCTTTCCGACTGCAAGCCCGTCGGCTTTTATGACCAGCGGGTGTTTTGAGGAAAGCGCGTAGTTTACCGCCTTTATATAGTCGTCGAAAACCTCGTATTTTGCGGTGGGAATGCCGTATTTTTTCATAAATTCCTTAGAAAACGCCTTACTCGCCTCCAACGCAGCGGCGGCTTTGACGGGTCCGAACGCTCTGTATCCGCGCGAATTCAAAAGGTCGACAAGCCCCGCGCCGAGGGGGTCGTCGGGCGCGACGACGGTCAAACCGACGTCCTTATGCGACTTCAAAAAGCCCAAAATCCCCTCGAAATCCATCGCCTTTATGTCCGGATAGCACTTTGCGATTTGGGCAATTCCGGCATTTCCGGGTATCGCGTAAAGTTTTCCGACATTCGGACTTTTTTTGAGCGACCACGCGATGGCATGCTCTCTGCCGCCGCCGCCTATGATTAAAACATTCATAAAAACACCTCGTTTCCACCTATTAAAAAATATAAAAACCCGCGCTTCTATACCGCGCTTTTTCCTCTTTTATAATTCCCCAATTCACGCTTCTATACCGCGCTTCATGCCTCTTTTATAATTCCCAAAATCCACGCTTCTGCGCCGCGTTTTTTCTTTTTTGGCATTTAAAATTCCGCGCCTCTATCCTCCTTATATTCCCCTCCGTGGGAGGGGGTTAGGGGGTGGGGCGGCATTACTTATCCGCCGCGCCTTTCTCCTCTTTTAACATTCAAAATTCCACGCTTCTATACCGCGCTTTCTACCTCTTTTATAATTCTCCAATCCGCGCCTCTATCCTCCTTATATTCCCCTCCGTGGGAGGGGGTTAGGGGGTGGGGCGGCATTACTTATCTACCGCGCCTTTCTCCTCTTTTAACGTTCAAAATTCCACGCTTCTATACCGCGCTTTTCCGCCCGCAAAAAACACAACTTTTAATGTTTAAAATGCCTTACGCCCGTAAAGATCATACAAATCCCGTACTTATCGCACGCGGCGATACTTTCCTCGTCGCGCACACTTCCGCCCGGCTGCACGATCGCCTTAATCCCCGCCTTTGCCGCCGCGTCGACGCAATCGGAAAACGGAAAAAACGCATCCGACGCAAGCACCGCGCTTCCCGCTTTTTCGCCCGCGTGTTCGATCGCCTGTTCCGCCGCCCAAATTCGGTTCGTCTGTCCGATTCCGAGTCCGACGGTCGCGCCGTTTTCGGCTAAGACGATTGCGTTGCTTCTCGTATGTTTGACGACCGTCATCGCGAATTTCATATCCGCAAGTTGTTTTTCGGTAGGCTTAACTTTCGTAACGACGGTAAAATCCGAATACACTTCGCCGTCCGCGGATTGAAGGAGCATCCCGCCCGAAACTTTTTTTAGATTCAAGCCTTTTCCGTCCTTTTTTGCGATATTTTTCAGCTTTAAAATTCTTATATTTTTCTTTGATTTCAAGATTTCCAAAGCGTCCGCATCGTAGTCTTCGGCGATAACGATTTCGATAAAGATCTTATTAATTTCCTCCGCGGTGCGTCTGTCGACGACTCCGTTAATCGCGACAATTCCGCCGAAAATCGAAACCTTATCGGCGTCGTATGCCTTGACATACGCCTCGTATACGCTATTTCCGACCGCCGCGCCGCAAGGGTTTGCGTGTTTTACGGCGACCGCCGCGGGTTTATCGAATTCTTTCAGGAGTTCGAGAGCCGCGCTCGTGTCGTTTATGTTATTAAATGAAAGTTCTTTGCCGTGCAGTTGTTCCGCGCGTGTCAAAACGCCTTCTTCCGTTATCGCGTCCTTATAATACACGGCGGATTGATGCGCGTTTTCGCCGTATCTGAGCGCGTCGATACGTTCAAAGTTCAATGTCAGGCTGTCCGGGTATTCGATTCCGAGTTTTGACGCGAGGTAGTTTGAGATGAGCGAATCATAAGCCGCGGTATGGGCAAAGACCTTATACATAAGGAGTTTTTTAGTTTCGGTTGTAATTCCGCCGTTTTTCAATTCGGAAACGACTTTCGCGTAATCCGCGCTGTCGGTTATGACGGCGACGTCCTGATAATTTTTTGCGGCGGAGCGGAGCATTGTAGGGCCGCCGATATCGATATTTTCCACCGCTTCGCTAAATTCCGCGTCTTTTTTTAGAATAGTCGCTTTAAAAGGATAGAGATTGACGGCTACGATATCGATCGTATTCAGCCCGAGTTTTTCCAACTGCGCCATATGTTCGCCGTTGCTCCTCATCGCCAAGAGGCCGGCGTGTACGGCGGGGTGCAGTGTTTTGACGCGCCCGTCGAGGCATTCGGGGAAGCCCGTAACGCCGCTTATATTGAGGGTAGCGATTCCCGCGTTTTTCAACGTTTTTTCGGTTCCGCCGGTCGAGATGATCTCGAATCCGAGGGATTCTAATTCTTTTGCAAATTCGACGACGCCCGTATTGTCCGAAACGCTTATCAATGCTCTTTTTTTCATTTTAAACCTCTTTTTTTTATGTGTTTTTTAAATTTTAGAGTATTCTATTTTTATTATAGAATGCCGTGATTTTCATATTATAGTATTCCGATTTTTGAGAGTGTTCACCTAAAGAGATACAACATTTGACTTTGCCATTTTTCAAAGACTTCAGGTTGCGTCAAGGCGCTCCACAACCTAATTGTCAAATCCACCATAGTGCGGCTTTTAG
>JAISNN010000011.1 GCA_031276195.1 Clostridiales bacterium | reverse complement strand
GCTTATGAATAGAATGTAAACTTGATTGAAAAGCAGTTGAAAACGGTGAAAAAATAAGTGTAACCCGATAACGAAAAGCAAGAAAACGGGATTGAAATGCCGTTGAAAACGGTGAAAAAAGAGGTGAAAACCGCGAAAAAAAAGCAAGAAAACGGGGTTGAAAAGCCTTTAAAAACGGTTAAAAAAGAGGTGAAAGCCGCGAAAGAAAAGCAAGAAAACGGAGTTGAAAAGCCGTTGAAAACGGTTAAAAAAGAGGTGAAAACCGCGAAAGAAAAGCAAGCAAACGGGGTTGAAAAGCCGTTGAAAACGGCAAAAACAACGGCAAAAACGGCAAAAAAGACAGCGGAACCGAAGCCGGACGGGGTAAAGATCGATTAAACATATAACGATATAGCGGTTAAATTTAAAAAAAGGTTAAAGATTTAACGAGTATAAGACGAATAATTCATAAAAAAATCCGCATACTATGACGTGTTTTAAGTAAATCGACGGTTAAACGCTTGAAAAAGGCGGGGCGCGTTTATTTTGAACGTTAGAAAACAATAGTTTATTCGGAATTTTGCGGAGGTTTTTTATGAAAAAACGATATATTTTAATATTTACCGCTATTTTGGTTGCTTTTTTTGCGATAAGCGGTTATGATAGTTATATCGGCGCGCGTTATGTTTCCGCCGATACGCTGATAAATTATAGCGCAAGTGCGCTAAACGAAACGAAAAACGGATTTAAAAGTGCCGAAAATGTGAGTAAAAATAGCTTAAAAAGCGTTGAAAATATAGGCGAAAAAGGCTTAAAAAGTGCCGAAAATGTGAGTAAAAATGGTCTAAAAAGCGTTGAAAACATGGGCGAAAAAGGCTTAAAAAGTGCCGAAAATATGGGTGAAAACGGCTTTAAAAACGTTGAAAATATAGGCAAAAAGGGCTTTAAAAGTGCCGAAAATGTGAGTAAAAATGGTCTAAAAAACGGTGAAAATATAGGCAAAAAAGGCCTAAAAAACGTTGAAAATACGGGCAAAAAAGGCTTAAAAAACGTTGAAAATATAGGCAAAAAAGGCTTAAAAAGTGCCGAAAATGTGAGTAAAAATGGTCTAAAAAACGTTGAAAACATAGGCAAAAAAGGTCTAAAAAACGTTGAAAACATAGGCAAAAAAGGCCTAAAAAACGTTGAAAATACGGGCAAAAAGGGCTTAAAAAGTGCCGAAAATGTGGAAAAAAATGGTTTTAAAAACCTTGAAAATTCCTCAAAAAAGGCGGCAAGCGCGGTTATGAAATCCATAGACGAAGCCGAAAAAACCAAAACCGGCGCGGAGGATTTAAAGAAAATCGCCTTTGAAAATCCGAAAGTAAAGAGGGTAGAAGCGTATATTTTGGGGGATGCCGCAGTGATCGCGATTAGATGCGACGCCGTGTTTTTCCGAAGTGAAAACCTTTCGATTTGCAACGGGATTAAGAAAAGGGCGGAGGACGCGGGCTTTCGCGAAGTTTTTGTTACGCGGGATACGGACATTTCTTTGAAAATCGCCGAAGCCGAAAAATCTTTCGCGAGAAGCGGAAACGAGGGCGAATATATTAAGGCAAAAGAAAGTATTCTAAAAAAGGTTAAGGAAAGGCAAATTGTATAAAGCCTAAGCGTTTGGATAAGCGCGGAAAATGGCGGCGGATATAGAGATATTCCAAAAAACGGAGTATTCTAAAAAAGGTTAAAGAAAGACAAATTGTATAAAGCCTAAGCGTCAAAAATATAGTATTCTAAAAAAAAAGTTAAGGAAAGACGGGATTATTAAACCGCAAAAAACGGACGGGATATGGAAGCCAAATCGCAAATTTTTTTTAATACGCTTTCAAAAAAGACGTGGTTTCGCGCCGTCGTCGGGGTTGCCGTGCCGCTTGCTTTTGTCGGGGGGCTGCTGTATTTGTATTTTTTCGGCAATCCTTTTGTCTGTGTTTTTCATTCCGTAACCGGTTTTTATTCGCCCGGGTGCGGCGCGGGAAGGGCTTTGTCCGCGCTTTTGCGGCTGGATATCGGGGCGGCGTTGTCCTATAATTTGATGTTCGTTTTGGTCCTTCCTTTTATCGGGTATTATTTTTTGTCCGTGTATTTGAATTTCGTATTCGGGAGAACGGTTATTCCGCTCGTGAAAGTTCCCGTGAAGTATTATATTATTACGCTTATGGTCTTTGTCGTTTTTGGAATAGTCAGGAATATTCCCGTATATCCGTTTACATGGCTTGCGCCGTGAAACGGGGGGGGATAGCGGATAATAATTAAGAGTTCGCCCCGCCAATTGATCCCCTCCCGCGGAGGGGAATATAAGGATAATAAGGGAATTTCGCCCCACCCCTTTGATCCCCCCGCGGAGGGGAATAGCGGATAATAAGGGAATTTCGCCCCACCCCTTTGCCCCCCCGCGGAGGGGAATATGAGGATAGTAAGGGAATTTCGCCCCACCCCTTTGATCCCCCCCGCGGAGGGGAATATGAGGTAGTATTTAGTACATATAAAGACAGACATTGAGCGGATAAAACGAATGTAAAATACAAAAATAGATATAAAATACACAAAAAGTGATATTTAAAACACAAAAAACAGATACCGAACGGGTAGAATAGTTGTAAATACGCAAAAAGCAGATATAAAATGTACATATAAAGACGGATAGTTAGCGCGTAAAAATGGATATAAAGTACAAAAACGTACATTTAGCGCATAAAAACTGACATAAATTACATAAAAAATAGATATAAAATACAAAAATAAATCGGAGGTAAAATTACATATGGCAATTTGTAAACAATGCGGACGGGGATTCGCGAACGAAGCAAAATTTTGCACGTACTGCGGTGCGCGCAACGAGCAATTCGGGAGCGCGGCGATCGAACCAGACGTAACCGAACAAACCGCTCAGCCGGCACAGCCGAAGAGCGCGGAACCTATTTTTGCGCCTATCGCGCCGCAGGGAGCGTATCAAACGGGCGCGGCAACTCCGCCGCAGGGAACGGCGTATCAAACGGGCGCGGCAATTCCGCCGCAAGGAGCATACCAAAATTCGAGTTATTCGGCGGCGACTACAATCAACGTCGGACAGGAAAAACCGAAAGAACAAGTCAGCACGACGGGCATAATGGTTTGGTCGGTTATAACCTTGCTGTGCTGCAACGTGGGCGCTATTTTGGGTGTTATCGCCGTCATATTCTCGCTTATCGCGGGCGTGGAAAAGGATTATAATTCCGATAAGGCGAAAAAATATCTCTATTACGCTAAGGTTTGCAATATCGTGGGCTTGATCCTCGGAATCATAATAGCGATCCTTTACGGCGCGCTGATTGCGCAGTACGTTTCGATTTTTACTGCGTTGATTGAACAAGGCGGCGGCGCGGGTGCGTAAGAACGCCCGAAAAGAGCGGATAATATTTCACAAAAGGAGTATTCTAATAGGGAATACTCTTTTAAATTAAAGATATGAAAAAAATTAGGTAAGCGGTATTTTTAAGATCGGTCGCCCCACCCCTTTGTCCCCCCCCCGCGGAGGGGAATAGCGGATAATAAGGGAAGTTCGCCCCACCCATTTGTCCCCCCTCGCGGAGGGGAATTTACGGAAAGGCAAAGCGAGCGGCGTTTTTAGGGACATTAAAGAAAGGCAAAGCGAGCGAAATTCTTATAGATATACTTAAATGCAATGCAAGCGGCGTTTTTAGGGACATTAAAGGAATGCAAAGCAAGCGGTATTTTTAGAGATATACGTAAGCAAAGCAAGCGGTGTTTTTAGGGATATTAAGGAAATGCCGGACAAAAGATATTCATTAGGTACAAGACATACGGAGGGTTTTTTATGCGATTTTTACCCGTAATTCCTCTCAGAGGAACGGTTCTTTTCCCGAATAATACGGGACATTTCGATATCGGCAGACCAAAATCTATCGCCGCCGTAAAGTATGCGTTCGAGCGCGGCGGTATGCTGATCTTTGCCGTCCAAAACGACGACGCGAACGTCGAACCCGCTCTCTCCGACTTGAAAGAAATCGGGACGCTGGCGCAGATTTTGTCGGTCAACGCCCTCCCGAACGGAACTCTGCGTATCCTCGTCGAAGGCAAAAAAAGAGCCAAAATAGCGGGCGCGGGGCTTTCCGCCGAAAAAATAAACGCAAAAGAACAAGGAAAAATAGAGAACGGATCGGATGAAAACGGAAACGCGGAGAGTGCAATAAGCGTAAGCGTAGCGGAAAAAGGGGGCGCGGTAAGCGTCAACGAAAGAGGGGATACCGAAGAGAAAATGAGCGCGGACGCAGGCGGAAACGTCAAAGAGAGAGCAAGCGGATACGGAAATGCGGAGAGCGCAATAAGCGTAAGCGTAACGGAAAAAGGGGGCGCGGTAAGCGTCGACGAAAGAGGGGATACCGAAGAGAAAGTAAACGCGGACGGATATGAAAAAGCCGACGGCGAACGGAAAGCAAACGAACGGGAGAATACCGAAGACGAAATAAAAGCAAGCGGACGTGAGAGTGCAATAAGCGTAAACGAAAGCGGAAAATGGAGTGAAATAACAAACGAAAAAGAAAGCGCGGACGCAGGCGCAAACGCCAAAGAGAGAGCGGGCGGATACGTGAACGCGGAGAGCTCAATAAGCGTAAACGAAAGCGGAAAAGGGAATGAAATAAGCGTAAACGCCCTTCCTTTTTTGATCGCCGCCTTTGAGGAACTCGTGCCGAAAAACGGAGATTCGGTCGAAGCGGACGCTTACCGGCGCGGAGTTTATGACATTCTCGACGAATACGCCGCCCTCGACCGAACCCTCCAAGGCGAAGCCCTCGCCGCCGTCAAAGCCGAAAAAAATAACGACGCGCTGATCGACAAAACCGCGCCCCTCCTCAGCGTCAATGACTCCTATCCCGTCCTCGCCGAAACCGATACGGTCAAAAGATTCGATATTTTGTTCGGGCTTTTGAACTATGAATTGGAGGTCTTAAAAACCGCTAAAAAAATTCAGTTTAAAGTCAAACATTCCATCGATAAAGAACAGAAAGAACGCATTATGCGCGAACAACTGCGCGCCATATCCGAAGAATTGGAAGGCGATTCCGAAGGGGAAACCATCAAACGTATCACCGCTTTGGACGCGCCCGACGCGGTTAAAAATAAACTCTTAAAGGAAAACGCAAGACTGAAAAAAATCTCCCCTATGTCGCCCGAATTTTCGGTCATCACCGAATATACGGAGTTTGCGCTGGATCTGCCGTGGAATAAACGGTCGGATGAAATCCGCAGCCTGGCATACGCGGAGGCGGTCTTGAATAAAAGACATTACGGTCTGAAAAAAGTCAAAGAAAGAATTTTGGAATATATCGCCGTCCATAACCTGACGGACGCCTTTAAATCGCCCATACTCTGCTTTATCGGTCCCCCGGGCGTCGGGAAAACTTCCGTCGCGGAAGCAATCGCGGAGGCGACGGGCAGGAAATTCGTCCGTATGAGCCTGGGCGGAATCTCGGACGAAGCGGAAATCAGAGGACACAGAAAAACTTACGTCGCCGCTATGGCGGGCAGAATCTTGAACGGAATCAAACTCGCGGGAGTCAATAATCCCGTCTTTTTGCTCGACGAAATCGATAAACTCTCGCAGAGCAATAAGGGCGACCCCGCAAGCGCGCTCCTGGAAGTCTTGGACCCCGAACAGAATGTTTCTTTCCGCGATAACTACCTCGAATTGCCCTACGACCTCTCGAAAGTTATGTTCCTTACGACCGCCAATAACGCGGAAACAATACCCGCGCCCCTGCTCGACCGAATGGAAATCATTCAAATGCCGAGTTATACCTATGAGGAGAAATTCCGTATCGCGAAAAATCACCTCGTCAAAAAAGAATTGAAAAATCACGGACTGACAAACGAAAATATAAAAATCGAGGACGGCGCGATATATGAAATCATCGCGAAATATACCGCGGAAGCGGGCGTCAGAGAACTTCAACGCCAAATTGCGAAATTGATGAGAAAAGCCGCCTTCGCCGCCGCGTCGGGCGGGAAAATTTCCGCCGTAACAAAAGAAAATCTCGCGGAATTTTTGGGGAATAAAACCGTCATAAGAAAAAAAATCAGGGAAACGGACGAAATCGGAATCGTTACGGGACTGGCTTGGACGCAAAACGGAGGAGATATTCTCCCGATCGAAATAAATACCGTAAAGGGAAAGGGAAATATCATCACCACGGGCAACTTGAAAGATATCATAAAAGAATCGGTCAAAGTCGCCTTGACTTATATCCGTTCCGCCGCCGAAAAATACGGAATCAAAGAGAGCGCGTTCAAAGACCTCGACTACCATATCCACCTGCCCGAAACCTCCGTCCCGAAAGAAGGCCCGTCCGCGGGAGCGGGATTCGCCGCGGCGGTCTATTCCGCGCTGACCAAAAAAGCCGTAAAAAATAACGCCGCCTTGACGGGCGAAATCTCACTCAGAGGAAATATTACCGCGGTCGGGGGAATCAAAGAAAAAATTATGTCGGGAGCGAGAGCGGGAATCGAAACCTTCTTTATCCCGAAAGACAATATGCCCGATACCGAGGAGATCCCCGCCGAAATCGCGGAGAAAATCAGGATTATACCCGTCTCGCATTTTGACGACTTGACGGAATGCGGATTGCTTTTTTCCGAAAAAACGGCGGACGACGGAAAAACGAAAAAAAAGACGGAAAAAGAATACGCCGAAAACCGCGGAACAAAAAACGAAAACCGACCGATCGGAAAACGGACGGGAATTAAACCGGCGGAAGACGGGAAAGACGACGCGGAAGACGGAATTATAGGCGGAATAGTAACCGACCGAATCTACGGGAACCTTTAAAAAAATCACGGAGCAAAAAACGGGAAAGTTAGCCGCGGACGGTTTTTGAAACAATTCCGAAAAGAATAACACATAAAAAACCTCCGCCGCCGCACGCAAATAAAGGAAAAATATACTTGCCGGCTTACCGCGCGCGGCAAACTTTGCAAACTAAATATTGTTGCATTAGCAATTGCAATTCAGGAATTCCGAAAATTAACTATTTTTTTTAAAAAACATTAATAAAAACGGTTGACATAGTGTGGAGGGATGTGGTAGTATATTAAGGCTGTCGCGGGGAACCGCTTCGGCGCGGACATTGAAAAGAGAACAGAAAAGGTAA
>JAISNN010000040.1 GCA_031276195.1 Clostridiales bacterium | reverse complement strand
AGTCAAGGCGAGGATTATTATATATTATATCAAGGAAAAACAATAAGCATTGCCGTCGAAACGGATAAATCTCTTTATGAGGAGGTCAGGTATTGGAGCGATGATGAAAGCATAGTTTCATTTGTTAAGGGCGGCGACAAAGAGCCGTATCATCAATCGGATTGGCAAGGCGTGTCTTTGGGGAGTACAAAAATCTATGCGGAAGCGGTCAAGAGCAAGGTGCGCGCGGAAATAACCGTGAATGTAATTGAGGCTCCTATCCCTCCGAGAACGGAGTTTTTGGGGAGCGGAACGGAGGATGATCCTTATCAAATAAACGAAAAATACGATTTATTGTTATTAGTTGCAAAAACCGCGAAATATGAGGACAAACCCCATTATTTAAACGAGGAACAAGATATTTTTACCAGAAAGCATTTTATTTTAACGGACGATATTTTATTGGAAGCCGATGAATGGAATAAAAATATAGACGAATTCGACGGCGTTTTTAACGGGAACGGACAAACGATAAAAATAAACGGAGCAATCCGTTACGGCTTTATTAAGAATATCAAAGAAAATGGAATTGTTAAAAATTTACGAATTAACGCGAATATTTATAGAATCGTTCCTACTACGAACGTTTATGGAGCGGATGCTTTTTTAGGAATTTTAGCCGATGATAATTTAGGCGTGATAAAGAATTGCCAAACAAGCGGCGATATAAGACTCGATATAACGGAAAGAGCGAATAATTCGAGTTATATCGGTTATTTTGTAGGGGGTATAATCGGGTTAAACTATGCCGGAGAAATGACGGATTGTCTTTCCTCGGCGAATATTATCGTAAATCGTTATGTTGAAAAACCGGAGGATAATACCTATATAAGTATAGGCGGAATAGCCGGATATAGTGCCGGTTATGGGGTTGACATTAGCAAAAGCATATTCAACGGTTCTATCAAATATAATGCCAAACTTCATGCAAGCGACGATATAGGGATTATGATAGGAATGACCGGACCCCGTCAATATGTAGATTTGTATTATGACGCAAATATGTATGACAACCGTACCGAGGAAGAAAAGAATATTTACGATATACCCATAGAAATAATCGGGAACGGCGGACAATATGCGGAAATAGAACATATAAACGTCGGCGGGGTATCGGACTGGTCAACGGTGGATTTTTCGTCATGGGATCATGAGATATGGGATTTTAGCGGAGAAACGCCGGAGTTAAGGTTGTTTAAGAAATGAAAATAAATTGGTTGAATATACGCCGATTGTTGAGCGGTGTGATATAATATAATAAAATAAATCAACCGCTTTAAGCGAACGGCTTAAAATACCGCCGTTGCGCGATAAGGAAAGATTATCGGGGGAAGAATGACGGATATTGACGGAATGCTTTGCGGAGAGAAAACGTATAGTTTTGAAACGGCGGATGTGAAATTCGAGTTGATTTTCGGGGGGGTTTTCGCGGAAGATTATGATGCCGGGTGTCCGTATAATACGGTCTTTTATGTAAACGTCGATTCGTACGGCTTCCGCGGCAATTCGGAATGGACCGTAGATTTTTGCGAATTCCAAAAGTTCGCTTGCGAAATGAATAAACTGTACGGCGACCTTAAAGGCGAAACGGAATTGAAAGACAGAGAATACGGATCGGCGTTAGCGGTGAAATGCGACCGCAAAGGACATTTTACTTTTAACGGAAAGTTGGTGAGCGGTACATTTCAAAAACTTGAATTTAATTTTAGCGTCGATCAAACTTTTTTGGGTCAATTTGTAAAGAATTTATTCAACGACTACGGAAAGGATTTTTTACCGAAACAAACGAAAAAAGAAAATAAAAACGGGGATTTGGATTTAGGAAAAAGTAAAATAAAAACGGTTACGGAAAGGATTTTTTGTCGGAACAAACAAAAAAACAAATGAAAACGGGGATTTGAATTTAAGAAAAAGTAAAATAAAAACGGTAGCGGAAAGGATTTTTTGTCGGAACAAACAAAAAAATAAATAAAAGCGAGGATTTATATCTATGAAAAAACAAATTAAAACGGACGCGGCTCCCGCGGCGATCGGACCGTATTCGCAAGGAATTTCAGTCGGAAACACCGCCTTTTTGTCGGGGCAGATTCCCGTAAACCCGGCGGACGGAAGCGTCCCGGACGGCATCGCCGCCCAAACAAAACGCGTCCTTGAAAACATTTCCGCGGTCTTGAAAGCGCGCGGATTGGGACTCGAAAACGTCGTCAAAACGACCGTTTTTTTGAAAAATATGGGGGATTTCGCCGTTATGAACGGGATTTACGGCGAGTTTTTCGGCGAACCTTATCCCGCGAGAAGTACGATCGAGGTCGCAAGACTGCCGAAAGACGTTTTGATCGAGATAGAGGTTGTCGCTGTCGGAGAATAATGAAAATTTTATGGCGGCGGATATATTAAAGAATAAAGAATGACCGACGGGCTTAGGCTTATCGGTTATTTTTTTTTAATTTTTTTGTTTTGTATAGTAGAGTTTCGGCAAAAGTGCGTTGAAAGTTTTTTTATAATTTAATTTTGAAAGATTTTTTTAATCTTTTTTATTTATTCCGTATAAATCGTTTGACAAGTAGGTTTTAATTTATTATAATTATATTCGATATCACAATATCGATATTGAAATGTGCGAAAAAGACGAATTTTCATTGGCGGCAATTAAAGAAAGAGGGCGAGTGCGTCGGGCAAGGCGAAAAGGCTTATTAAAAAGTGAAGCGGAGAAAGGCCGCCCCACCCCTTTGATCCCCTCCCACGGAGGGGAATTGAGGAGGGAATAGGATTCGCCCCACCCCTTTGATCCCCTCCCACGGAGGGGAATTGAGGATATTAAAAAGAGAACGGGCGGCAAAGAGATGGGATAGCAGAGCGAGAAATAAGGATTGAGAAAGAACGGGCGGCAAAGAGATGGGATAGTAGAATGAGAAATAAAGATTGAGAAAGAACGGGCAATAAAGAGATATTAAAAAAGAGGGTAGTTTATAAAGCGGAAAATCCGCGTTAAAATAAAAAGATAAGGGGGTGTAAATGGATACGGAACAGAGGGAACAGTCGAGAATCGCGGTCGAGAGCATTCGCAGAATGCCGCTGTATCTCCGGCTGTTGAGGGACAAGTTTTCGGAATCGGAGTTTGTTACCAGCGTCGCGATCGCGGACGCGCTGAATCTGAACGCGATCGTCGTCAAAAAGGATTTGGCCGCCGTCGCAAGCGCGCCCGGCGTGCCGAACGTCGGATTTTCCGTCAAGACGCTGAGGGACGATATCGAGGAGTTTTTGGGGTATAACAATACCACGGACGCCGTTTTGGTCGGAGCGGGAAATCTGGGGAGCGCGCTGCTTTCTTACGGCGGATTCGCGAATTGCGGACTGAATATCGCGGCGGCGTTCGACGCGGACGAAAGACTTTTCGGAAAGGTCGTGAGCGGAAAACGTATACTTCCCGTCGATAAGTTCGAAAACCTCGTCAAACGCCTGAAAATCCGGATAGGAATCATAACCGTGCCGGGAGCGCACGCGCAAAACGTCTGCGATCTGATGGTTCGGGCGGGCATTAAGGCAATCTGGAATTTCGCGCCCGCGCACCTGACCGTGCCTAACGGAGTCGCGCTGAAAAATGAGGATTTGTCGGTTTCGCTTGCCGTCTTGTCGAATGACTTAAAAAAAATTACCGAAAAAAACGGAGACGCGTAAAAAAGCGAAATAACGAATAACGAATAACGAAAAATGAAAAGCAAAAAGCAAATAAGAAAAAAACAAGAAATACAAAAAAATAAAGGCAGTTTTAAAAATGAGTGATAAAAATCGGTATAAATCCGAATCGGTCGCCCCACCCCTTTGATCCCCTCCCGCGGAGGGGAATTGAGGAGGGAATAGGATTCGCCCCACCCCTTTTATCCCCTCCCACGGAGGGGAATAGCGGATAATTAGAGAGGTTCGCCCCACCCCTTTGTCCCCTCCCACGGAGGGGAATATAAGGAAAGGAATTTACGGTAACTGCCGCTTTATAAAACATTTTTAGAAATATCAAAATAAAAAAACAAAAACAAGAAAACAAAAATAAAAAAACAAAAACAAGAAATCAAGAAAACAAAAACAAGAAACACAAAAACAAGAAACGCAAAAACAATAAACACAAAAACAAGAAACGCAAAAACAAGAAACGCAAAAACAAGAAATACAAAAACAAGAAATACAAAAAAATAAAAAAACAAAAACAAGAAGAGATATAAACCGGAGGAATGAAAAATATTATGGCTACAAGGTATGACATCGTTCAGGACGAAGCGACGCTCGCGGCGAAAATCGCCGAAGTCCGCGCCGCTCAAAGCAAATTCGCGCGTTTTTCACAGGCGGAGGTAGACGCGATCTTTAAAGCCGCCGCAACCGCCGCCGCAAAAGCGCGTATCCCCCTCGCGAAAGCCGCCGCCGAAGAAACGGGTATGGGAATCGTAGAGGATAAGGTGATCAAAAATCACTACGCGGCGGAATATATATATAACGCCTACAAGGATACGAAAACTTGCGGCGTAATAGAGGAGGATAAAGCGTTCGGAATCAGAAAAATCGCCGAACCGATAGGCGTTATCGCCGCCGTCATCCCCACGACAAACCCGACCTCCACGGCTATTTTTAAGACGCTCATCGCCTTAAAGACGCGTAACGGAATCATCATCAGCCCCCACCCCAGAGCGAAAAATTCCACTATCGCCGCCGCGAAAATCGTCCTCGAAGCCGCCGTCGAAGCGGGCGCGCCCGAAGGTATCATCGGCTGGATCGACATACCCAGCCTCGTTATGACAAACCTCGTAATGAAAGAAGCCGATATCATTTTGGCGACGGGCGGTCCCGGTATGGTCAAAGCCGCCTATTCCAGCGGCAAGCCCGCCATCGGCGTAGGACCCGGAAACGTCCCCGCCGTCATCGACGGCAGCGCGGATATCTTGCTCGCCGTCAATTCGATCGTGCATTCAAAAACCTTCGACAACGGTATGATTTGCGCCTCCGAACAGGCGGTAATCGTCTTGGACAGCGTATACGACGCGGTGAAAAAGGAATTCGCCGCGCGCGGATGCTATTTTTTGAGCGCGGACGAAACCGAAAAGGTGAGAAAAACTATCATCATAAACGGCGCGCTCAACGCGAAAATCGTCGGACAAAGCGCGTTCAAAATCGCCGAAATCAGCGGCTTTTCCGTTCCGAAAGATGCGAAAATCCTAATCGGAGAGGTGGAAAGCGTCGAACTTTCGGAGGAATTCGCGCACGAAAAACTGTCGCCCGTTCTGGCAATGTACAGGGCGAAGGACTTTAACGATGCCGCGGAAAAGGCGGAACGGCTTATCGCCGACGGCGGCTACGGGCATACCGCGTCCGTATATCTCGATACGGCGAAAGAAAGCGCGAAACTCGCGGAATTCCAAGCCCGTATGAAAACCTGCCGTATCGTCGTCAATACCCCCTCCTCGCACGGCGGTATCGGCGACCTCTATAACTTTAAAGTCGCCCCGTCCCTCACCTTGGGCTGCGGCTCGTGGGGCGGAAACAGCGTTTCCGAAAACGTCGGAGTTAAACATCTTTTGAATATAAAAACCGTAGCCGAAAGGAGAGAAAATATGCTTTGGTTCAGAACGCCCGAAAAAATATATATCAAAAAAGGCTGTCTGCCCGTCGCGCTGGACGAATTGAAAAGCGTTTTAAATAAGAAAAAAGCGTTTATCGTTACCGATAATTTCCTCTATCAAAACGGCTATACAAAACCCGTAACGGATAAATTGGACGAGATCGGTCTTTCGCATACCGTCTTTTATAACGTCGCGCCCGACCCCACGCTCGCCTGCGCGAAAGAGGGAGCGGCGCAAATGAGCGCGTTTAAACCGGACGTCATAATCGCCCTCGGCGGAGGTTCCGCTATGGACGCCGCAAAAATTATGTGGGTTTTGTACGAACACCCCGACGCGGATTTTATGGATATGGCGATGCGCTTTTCGGACATCAGAAAGAGGATCTATACTTTCCCGAAAATGGGCGGAAAGGCGTATTTTATCGCCGTACCCACCTCCGCCGGAACGGGCAGCGAAGTTACGCCCTTCGCGGTCATAACGGACGAGAAAAGCGGCGTGAAATACCCTCTCGCGGACTATGAATTGATGCCCGATATGGCGGTCGTGGACGCGGATTTGCATATGAGCGCGCCCAAAGGCTTGACCGCGGCGTCCGGAATCGACGCGGCGACGCACGCCTTGGAAGCCTACGCGTCTATGCTCGCGACCGACTATACGGACGGACTCGCGCTACGCGCTTTAAAAATCATTTTTGAATACCTGCCGCGCGCGTACGACGACGGAAACGACGCTATTGCGCGCGAAAAAACGGCGAACGCCGCGACTATCGCCGGTATGGCTTTCGCGAACGCGTTTTTGGGCGTATGCCACTCGATGGCGCATAAGTTGGGCGCGTTCCATCACTTACCGCACGGCGTCGCAAACGCGCTCATGATAGAGGAGGTTCTGCGCTTCAACGCCGCGGAAACGCCCGCGAAAATGGGGACGTTTTCGCAGTACGATCATCCGCATACCTTGGCGAGATACGCGGAAATCGCCGATTACCTCGGAATCAAAGGCAAAACCGATAAGGAAAAATTTGAGGGGCTGATCAAGGCGGTCGGAGAACTGAAAGAGAAAATCGGCATAAAAAAGACGATCAAAGACTACGGAATCGACGAGAAAGACTTTTTGGATAGAATCGACGAAATGACGGAACAGGCGTTCGACGATCAATGCACGGGGGCGAATCCGAGATATCCGCTGATGTCCGAAATAAAGCAAATGTATCTGAACGCGTATTACGGCAAGCGTAAAAGCGTTTAAAATCCTATTCCTTATCCCCTCCCGCGGAGGGGAATAGCGGATAATGAGTAAAATGCCGTTAAAATGCGTTGTTTTTGTTTTCCGTTGTCGTTGACGTAAAAGGGTAGAGTTTCAAAACGACGTTTCGCCCCACCCCTTTATCCCCTCCCACGGAGGGGAATAGCGGATAATGAGCGAACTACCGCTAAAATGCTTTGCTATAAATACATAAAAAACAAGAACGGAACTTTGCTATAAATATATAAAAAATAAGATTTTGCATTTAAAGGCATAAAGCATAAAAAACAAGAACGGAATTCCGATATAAAGACGCAAAACATAAAAAAACAAGAACGGAACTTTGCTATAAATATATAAAAAATAAGATTTTGCATTTAAAGGCATAAAATATAAAAAACGGAACGGTACCGTAAAAAATTCCGTTTTAAAAAAGTATAAAAATTTATAAGGAGAAATAAAAATGGATATTCAATACGGCAAAATTATCGCCGTCAGAACCTCGAAAATTATATACCGCGACGGGGATCGCGTCGTCAAAGTCTTCGACGAAAGTTATTCAAAATCGGACGTCTTAAACGAAGCCCTCAATCAAGCGCGCGTAGAGGAGACGGGACTGAACATTCCGAGCATTTTGGAGGTTACTAAGCAGGACGGGAAATGGGCGATCATCTCGGAATACGTCGAGGGGAAAACGCTGCAACAGTTGATGACGGAAAATCCCGAAAAAAAGGACGAGTATTTGAATCTTTTTGTGGATTTGCAAATGAGCGTCCACGCCAAAAGATCACCCCTTTTGAGCCGCCTGAAAGACAAAATGAACAGAAAAATCGGAGAGGCAAACCTCGATCCCACCGTGCGCTATGACCTCAATACGCGGTTGGAAGGGCTTCCGAAACATAATAAGGTGTGCCACGGGGATTTTAATCCGAGCAACATAATCATAAAAGAGGACGGAACGGCGTATATCCTTGACTGGTCGCACGCGACGCAGGGCAACGCCTCCGCGGACGTCGCGAGAACCTACCTCATCTTTTGGCTGAACGGGGATACCGAAAGCGCGGAAAAATATCTCGAAATTTTTTGCAAAAAAAGTAACACCGAAAAACAGTACGTGCTGAAATGGCTGCCGATCGTCGCCGCGTCGCAGTCCGTAAAGGGCAACCCGAAAGAGAGGGAGTTTTTGCTGTCGTGGGTGAATGTGGCGGATTATGAGTAGAGGGCGGCGGTTAGCGGTCGGCGGCGGTTAGAGGGATTGCGCGCGTTAGCGAATTTTGGATTTATATTTTGGATTGAGAATTAGAAATTGAGGATTACGGATTGCGGATTGCGAATTGCGAATTGAGAATTGAGAATTGGGAATTGGGAATTGAGAATTGGGAATTGCGGATTGCGAATTACGAATTGCGAATTACGAATTACGAATTGAGAATTACGGATTGAGAATTACGGATTGCGAATTACGAATTGCGAATTGAGAATTACGGATTGAGAATTACGGATTGTAAATTGTGAATTGAGGCTTTAACATCCCGTATTGCGGGTTTGAATTTTTATGTTTTGCGGCTTGGCGGATAAAGAAAAAAAGGAGAGTACGAAAATGAAAGTAACGGTGTGTATCGGCAGTTCTTGCCACTTGAAAGGTTCGCGCGCGATAGTCGAGGAACTCCAAACATTGATCGCTGAAAACGGGCTGAAAGAACGCGTCGAACTCGCGGGCGCGTTTTGTATGGGAAATTGCCAAAACGGCGTATGCGTTACGGCGGACGGGAAAAATTTTTCCGTAACACCCGCGACGGTCGGAACATTCTTTGAAAACGAAATATCGGCTAAGGTTAAAAGCGCGAAATGAAATAAAAAAAACGCGTAAAACTAAAATCGGCTTTAAAATCCTCTCTCGTTAAGAGGGGAATTTATGAAGCAAAAAAAGTTGTTGAAGCGTGAGGCGGTATAAGGTAAGAGAGTGATTGCGGCGCGGAAATAATAAGACCGCCCCACCCCTTTTGCCCCCTCCCACGGAGGGGAATGTAAGGATAATGAGAGAAATGTCGCCCCACCCCTACGCCCCTCCCACGGAGGGGAATTTATGAAGTGAAAAAAGTTGTTGAAGCGTGAGACGGTATAGGGTAAGAGAGTGATTGCGGCGATGGAAATAATAAGGTCGCCCCACCCCTACGCCCCTCCCACGGAGGGGAATGTGAGGATAATGAGAGAAAGGGAGGATACAACATTTGCGCTTCTTACGGAGGGGAGCGTATGGATAATGAGAAATGTTGTCGTTAGTTCATTGTTTAATTGCTCAAAAAATGAAAATTTTTGAAAAACATTGAAATCGTTGAAAAAAAGTTGACAAAAAAACAAAAAAAGGTTATTTTAAGATAGGGAATAAAAAAGCGTTTTAAGATATGCGCCGAAAGGCATATGAGAAAAGCGTTTTAAGATATGTAACCGAAAAGTATATGAGAAAAGTATTTTGAGATATGTAATTAAATAAGGCATATGAGAAAAACATTTTAAGATACGTAACCGAAAAGTATATGAGAAAAGCGTTTTAAGATATATAATTAAATAAGGCATAAGAAAAAACATTTTAAAGTACGATATCGAAAGGCATACAAAAAAACGGCGCGGATTGGTTTGCCCGTTAATCGGAGAGAAAAGAGGTCTTAACAATGAGAAAATTTGACACCAAAGTACAATATTTAAAATACAGCGTACTGCGCGAAGTCGCAAGGTTCGCGTGGGACGGCACGCTGCTCGAAAAAATCTTGGACATTCCCGGTATCATCGTACCCGGAAAAACCCCCACTATGCGCTGCTGCGTCTATAAAGAACGGGCGATCGTCGGCGAACGCGTCAAGCTCGCTATGGGCGGCGCGAAAGATAATCCGAACGTCATAGAGGTTATCGATATCGCCTGCGACGAATGTCCCATGGGCGGCTATGCCGTTACGGGCGCGTGCCGCGGCTGTATCGCCCACCACTGCGAGGGAGCGTGCCGCCGCGACGCGATATCCTTCGACGGCAACCATACGGCGCGCATAGATAAGACGAAATGCGTCGAATGCGGTCAATGCGCGAAAGTATGCCCGTACAGCGCGATCATAAACAATAAACGTCCGTGCGAACAGTCCTGCAAAGTCAAGGCAATCTCTATGAGCGAAACCAAAGCCGCAAAAATAGATAATAATAAATGTATCGCTTGCGGCGCGTGCGTCTATCAATGCCCGTGGGGCGCGATTATGGATAAGTCTTACATATTGGACGCGATCGATATAATCAAAAAAAGCGCGGGTAATTCCGAATATAAAGTGTACGCCGTCGTCGCCCCCTCCGTTTCAAGTCAGTTTAAATACGCGAAATTGGGGCAGGTCGTCGGCGGAATTAAGGCTATCGGCTTTCATACCGTCGTGGAGGCGGCTCTGGGCGCGGATATGGTCGCCTACGAAGAGGCGGCGGAGTTGGCGGAAAAAGGCATTCTCACAAGTTCGTGCTGCCCCGCGTTCACCGATTATGTCAGAAAACAGTTTCCAGATATGGCGCGGCATATCTCGCATAACCTGTCGCCTATGGCCACCGTATCGAAATACATAAAAAAAACCGAACCGACCGCGAAAATTATATTTATCGGTCCTTGCACCGCGAAAAAAGCGGAGGTTCTGCGTGAGGACGCGCGCCCGTACGTGGACGCGGTGATCACGTTTGAGGAATTGCAGGCTCTCTTTGACAGCAAAAATATAGATATCGCGGCGATGAATGAGGACGTTCTCGACAACGCCTCGTATTACGGGAGGATCTTCGCGCGGTCGGGCGGCCTTTCCGACGCGGTCGCGGAAGGCTTGAAGGAGAGGGGACTCGCCGGTTTTGACTTCAAACCCGTGCCTTGCGACGGAATCGAAGCATGCCGCGCCGCGCTGATAAAATTGAGCAGACAGTCGCTTGACGGAAACTTTATCGAGGGAATGGCTTGCGCGGGCGGATGTATCGGGGGCGCGGGCTGCCTTACGCACGGCGAAAAAAATAAGGCGGAAGTGGACAAATACGGCAGGGAAGCGTTGGAAAAAACTATCTCCGACGCGATTAAAATGGTAACGTAAAATTTTTTGCGACAAAAAAGTGTGAATATGCGGACGCCCCACCCCTTTGATCCCCTCCCACGGAGGGGAATGTAAGGAAAGGGAGGGAAGTTTCGCCCCACCCCTTGATCCCCTCCCACGGAGGGGAATATAAGGAAAATGAGGGAAGTTTCGCCCCACCCCTTTGATCCCCTCCCACGGAGGGGAATGTAAGGAAAATGAGGGAAGTTTCGCCCCACCCCTTTATCCCCTCCCACGGAGGGGAATGTAAGAAAAGGGAGTTGCTTCGCGGAATGAAAAACCCGTATAAAAGATTGGAGATGATTGTTTTATTGGATAAAAAACCGTATAAAAGATTGGAGATGATTGTTTTATTGGATAAAAAAACCGTATAAAAGATAGGAGATGATTGTTTTATATAATAAAAAATCCGTATAAAAGATTGAAAAAGATTGTTTTATATAATAAAAAATCCGTAAAGGCCGGAATGAGAAATTCCTGATGTTTACGGATTTTTATTTTGGGTAAATAACGCGGTTTTATATTTTTAGGTCTTTGAAGTTTATTTTTTACGTATGAGGGAGGGGATTATTTCGCGTATTCTATGCTTCTGAGTTCTCTTATGACGTTGACTTTGATTTGACCCGGGTAGTCGAGTTCGCTTTCTAATTTGTGGGCGATTTCTTTCGCCAAAAAGACCGTCATACTGTCGTCGACTTCGTTCGGTTTGACTATGACGCGGATCTCGCGCCCCGCTTGAATCGCGTAGGACTGCTCGACGCCCGTGAACGAATTAGCGATATCTTCCAGCCTTTCCAAGCGTTTGACATAGTTTTCGACCGATTCGCGTCTCGCGCCCGGTCTCGCGCCCGAGATAGCGTCCGCCGCCTGAACGAGAATCGCCTCAATCGATTCGGTTTGGATTTCGCCGTGGTGCGCCGCGATGCAGTGAATGACTTCTTTTGATTCTTTAAACTTTTTCGCGATGTCGACGCCGATTTGGATATGCGTACCCTCGACCGTGCTGTCCACCGCCTTTCCGATGTCGTGGAGCAACCCCGCGCGCTTCGCGATTTTTACGTCCGCGCCCAATTCCGCAGCCATAGCGCCCGCGATATTCGCGACCTCTAAGGAATGCTTCAAAATGTTTTGACCGTAACTCGTTCTGTATTTTAAGCGGCCCAAAAGTTTGATAAGTTCGGGGTGAAGTCCGAAAACGCCCGTGTCGAACGCCGCCGCTTCGCCCGCCTCTTTCATACCCGCTTCGATATCTTTTTTGACGCGCTCGACCATTTCTTCGATCCTCGCGGGGTGAATCCGCCCGTCCGCGATGAGTTTTTCGAGAGTTACTCTCGCGATTTCGCGCCTCACGGGGTCGAAACCGGATAGGGTTACGACGTCAGGCGTGTCGTCGATTATGAGATCGACGCCCGTCGCGCTCTCCAAAGCGCGTATGTTTCTGCCCACTCTGCCGATGATTCTGCCCTTTAATTCCTCGTTGGGGAGGGGGACGACGGAAACCGTGATCTCGGACGCGTAGTCGGCGGCGCATTTTTGAATCGACTGACCGACGATTTCTTTGGCGCGTTTGAGACCGTCCTCTCTCGCGGCGTTCTCGATTTCGCGGACGACGTTTACCGCGTCCTTTTTCGCCTCTTCGACCAAACCTTCCATCAAGCGGTCTATCGCCTCTTGCTTGGTCAGTTCGGCGACCTTTTCTAATTCCGCGAGCATTTTTTCGTTCGCGCGGCTCAGTTCGGACTCTAAAACCGCCAAATCCGCCTCTTTTTTCAAAAGATCTTGTTTTTGCTTCTCGACGGCGTCGCGCTTCATATCGAGTTGCTGTTCTTTTTTGTCGATCGAATCTTCTTTTTGGAGAATGCGCGCCTCGGTTTTTTGGATTTCGCTCTTTCTCTCTTTTGTTTCTCTTTCAAATTCGGTCTTGAATTTTTCTTTTTCACGTTCGAATTCCGCTCTTAATTTGTGCCTTTCCTCTTTCGCTTCCAGCATAGCCTCTTTCGCGGCTTCTTTTCTGATTTTTTCCGCTTCGCTTTCGGCTTTCGCTTTTAACGCCGCGGCTTCCTCTTTCGCCGTGCCGATACGGGTTTTTGACAGTTTTGTCAAGACGAAAAAGCAAGCCGCCGCGCCTACGGCGACTCCGATAATGCTGAAAAGTATTACGATTCCGGGATCAATTTGAGCGAAGATAAGTTGTGCCATATTGCTTGTTACCTCCGTTGCTTTGTATTTTTGGACAAATCTATTTTATATAACGGAACATACCGGCAGATAATAACAATATAATAAAGTAATAATATTAATCGATAATATAAAATACTAATTAATTATTGATTATAAAAATAATACCATTATAAAAAATAAATCTATCGTTTATTATAACCGACAAAAAGTATAAAGTCAAGTCTTTTGAATAAGTGTTTTTTTATGTTTTTACGCCTTACGCTTTTTCGTATTCGTTTAACAATTCTCTTTCTTTTTTTTCCGCGGTCCCGGCGTCGGTTTCGCCGTCGGACAGCGCGGCTCTGATTTTTAAGATTTCCATTATTTTTTCGTGTTTTTTCTCGGAGAGATCCCAGAAAAACATAGGTATCGCCGCCGCGACGGACGACGCCGCCGCCACGCCCACGGAAACGCGCAAAATCGGGTACAGTACCGCCGTGTCGAGCAGCACGGAAGGATCGTCGAAAAAGCCGAAAGCGTGATAGATTACGGACGGAATGAGCGCGAACGCCACGCCCAAAGCGGTGCCTATGACCGTTCCGAATTGGTTTATCGAACCCTCCATACGTTCGCCCGTTTTAAACTGCTGATAGTCGTTGATTTGGGAGGAAAGCGCGGGCGCGGTAACTATCTGAATGGCGTTGAAAAAGGTTATGACGAATATCGCGCCCACCAAAAAATACGCGCTCACGCGCCCCACCGAAAACGCCATCGGCACGGCGAGCGCGCCGCATATGAGATTCGAGGCTATGACGAGTTTTTTCTTTCCGAATTTTTTTAAGAGAAAGGGCGCGCCGAGCATAGCGGGAGTGTAGGAAAGCCCTATGACCGTCGTTACCACGCTTTGCGCCCATTCGGTGTTCAGCATATAGTTGCAGATCCAAACCGTTACGAAACCCGTCAAATAGAGTTTCGCAAAACCCAGCGCGCCGCTTAATTGATTGAGCCAAAAATATTTGTTTTTCGCGGTTTCCTTAAAGCCGCGCTTTAAACCGACGCGGTTGGAGTAGTTTTTGGCGGTTACGGCGCGTTCCTTCGTCCCGAACGCCATAACGTAGCCCAGCGCGAAAAAAACGATCAGCATAACGGGCAGAATCCATTGAAACGTCCCCAAACGGTTGATACCGGGAGTCGTCATCCCGCCGCCCGCCGCCCTGACGCCGAATATTATATTCGCGACGAGAGGAAAGAGAAAGTTCACCGCCGACGCGCCGAGAGAGTATATCGACGCGCCCACGCCCATAAGCGTTTCGCGTTCGGTTTGAGAGGGGGAGACCACCTGCGCAAGCGTCGTAAAAGCAAGGTTGTAGAGCGCGACCGCGATCTGTTGGAGATTGAACAAAACCGTGAAAACTACCAGCATCGCGGTATAATTAGAACTAAAAGCGGGCGTGATAAAGACAGTCGCCGCCGTCAAAAGCAGAATCGGCAGAGGCATAATCATAAGATACGGACGGAACTTTCCGTATTTGCCGTTCGTATTGTCGACGATTTTGCCGATCAGCGGCGCGCGTAAGATTGTGATAACGCTGGTGATCGTCGATATCAGCCAAATGTCGAAACTGTCGATGTTTAAAGCGGCGGCGAGATAGTAGCCCGCGGACAGCGTGAGATATCCCGACAAAACGATCGCGCCGTACGCGCCGATTCCGCCGGCAGAAAACGCCGCGAATTCCTTGAAAGAGAGATATTTTCCCTCCGCGGGGGAACTCCAATGCGCCTTGACATAGGACAATCCGCCCTTGATCTTGTTTAAAAAACCTTTTGAATTCACTTTTTTTTGCTCCCGTGCGATCAAAGTTAATAAAGTTTGGATTCGGATAAGAAAACGCGGAAGAGAACTTTTTCATAAAAAGTTTCTCTCCCAAGGGAGGGCAATCTGAAAAACCGTCAAAACTTAATCGTTGCCCCGATAACCGTCTTTCAAAAACTTTCAACGAATATCAATTAGTATAGCATAGTTTATTTGAAAATTCAAGAGCGGAAAGGCTTTTTTAATAAAAATTTCCGGAAGGCTTGAAGCCGGGAAAAAAGGGGGAAGGTTTTTTATAAAATTTTTTTAACTTTTTTTAAAAAAACTATTGCAATGTCGATAATTTAATGATATTATATTATTGCCAAATGATATTAGCAATAATTGTTAAAAAGTTTTAAAATGCAATTTTCAATGAAAGACAGAACGATGTATGGAGGGGATAATGAACAGTCAACGCGCAACTAAAATGCGGACAAAATCAATAGGTATTGCGGTATTGCTTTTTACATTGATGGTTTTTTTAAACTCTTGCACGTGGTTTGATAAAGGCATATCGGACGGATTTCACCCTTCTCTGACACTGGAAGCTATCTCGTGCGGGTATAAAAGTGAAACGACAGATTACCAAAAAGACGACGTAACGTTGGATTTTTATTTCGGACACGGACAGGGGCAGACGGTGAGGTTTCTTTATCAGAATCATGAAACGGTGTGTGTTGCGCTGTATTTTTGCGAGGCGGACGTTATTTACGATGAAAGTAAAATGGGACGAGTAACGGATATATGGAGTAGGACGGGCGCCCCGGATGTATCGTTTGAGGATTACCGCGGCATAGAGGGCTATAAATTTGTCAAAGAGATCGGTTATGAGGAATTTATAACGGATGAATACGGCATCACCACCACGGGTTTTCTTTTTAGGAACGCAAAGTTTCGGCATCACGAAAAGTTTACCGTACCCGCCGAACTTTTTCATAAAACGGAAGGAAAGATAATTTTTAGAATAGCGGCGATTGTGTTTAATAAAGAGAAAAACAATTATTTTATCGGCGAATCGGGGCATATGTCGTTCGGCTATCAAACGAAAGAAAACGATATGAACGCCGTAACACTATCGAAAAGACAAGCAACTATTTAATATTGCAAAAAAAGGAGGAACTATCAATGGCAAATGTAAAAATCAAATATTTAGCGGTATACGCCGTATGTATATTATCGGCGTGCGTAATGTTTGGAATTATGCTTTCGGGCAGCCGTCAAACCGTATACGTTTCCGGTGAAGAATTGACGAGCGGTTTAAATATGACCGACGACTTGGATTTTGCCGAAAAAAGTATAGCGGAAAGAACAAACGCGGTCTTAAACAAAGCCGTTGTTTCAAAAAATGACAAAGCCGCGGCGGAAGTCGTTGCCGACGGGAAAATCGTAAAGTATGACTATTCGGCGGAAGGCGTCAACGTGAGCGATATTTCCCAAAAGGATAATAAAATTTCCTTTAAAGTGTATTCAAACGCCGAAGGTTTAGGGAAAGTAACGATTTTCGCAAAGACGAATGACGGAAAAATTAAAGAAAGCACCGTTTATACCTTTACTATGGCTCAAAATACTTTTTTGAGCAACGATTCGGAAGACGAGGCTTGGTATCGAGCGTATTTGCATCAATATGAACAAGGCTTGATAACCGACGCCGAGGTCGAGGACGCATACGCCGAATTTTCCAGACGCGATATCATTGACGAAGGACCGTCCGCAAAAGCCGCGAGCGAAACATCCGCAATCGACTCTGACGGCGGGATTAGGCTTATGGCGGCAAGCGGCGCTTCAACTTATGTAAAGGGGCGTTTAACTTGGACTTTGGCGGACGGCAAGATTATGCCGTTAAAATTGACGCGCGTCGATTTATACGATAAGGAACTTATCGGCGCGAAACATTTATCCACGGCGTATACGGATATAAACGGATATTATTCGTTTTCATTTCAAAACCCGGACGGTTTTTGGGATTTTGAGGGCGGAGGATACGACGTGTTTATAAGGTTTTATCCGGACAGTTATACTTTCGAGGTCGCCAGGGACTGGCTGTTTAATAATCTCACGTATTATTACATCGAATCAAATGTAACCCAAAACGTTTCAACCGGATCGACAACGGAATATAATATTAACGTGGGGTATAACGAGGGAAACAACACAAATAAATCTTTTTATGTCGCTCAAGGGTTGGTGAACGCGCAGCGTTTCGCAATGAACGTAGGCGGAATGAGTTCAAGTAAAAAACTTAACGTCATATATCCTTTTGCGAATGCGACCTCGTTTTGTTGGGATTCTTTTATGGGGATCGGTCAGCCGGCTTTTGATTTGTGGGACACTTTAACGCATGAATACGGACATTATGTTGAAGGCGTTATGGGTACATACGGCGTAGATTTGGCTACGATTATCGTCCAAAACGTCAATATGGAGCACTTCGCAAGTGAGGATCATATTTATGACAAAGCGTCAGCCGGAAAGACGTTCGCGATGGAGTTGACGTGGTCGGAGGGATGGGCGACAGCGTTTGCGCAAATCGCGCAACAATATTATAAATCGGAGTACGATGTGTTGCCGTATTTCGGGTTGTCTATAACAGACTACGAGGAATACTCTCCGGATCCGTTGGAGAGCGGAGAGGGGCAAGAGAACGCGATCGTCGCGTATCTTTGGGATCTTTATGATCCGTACAGCGAGTCGGAGGGCGGTGATCAAATTTCGCTCGGAGCGCGCGCGTGGTGGAACGCGACGACGCAATCGGGGACGCATACGTTTATGGATTTTGCCGTAAAATTTGACGCTCAATATCCGCAGTACCGCAATGCGGCGGGAGAACGTATGGGATTTTTCCATATTGCGCCGAGCGATTTGACGGTTGTCAACGCGGTCAACGCTACAGCCCCGCCGATATTGACATGGAAAGTAAACGGAAGCGCACATAACCCAAATAATCGGTTTCAAGTCGTCTTTTATGATGTAAACGGGAATCAAAAGTATATTACCGCGAACATCAGCAGTAATCAAGCAAACGACAGTATTTATACATATAGCGTAACGGCGGCGCAGTGGAACGCCGTGTTGGCGAATTTCTCGGGTACGGCAATTATTAATATTGCCGTGAAAGGATATTTAACTGGAACGCCCGTAAGCGGTCCGTACATTTCGGCGTATAAAACCGTATCCGTTGTTTTGCCGAGTAAAACTTTGACAATCGCTAAAAACAATCGATATACGGAAGAGATAGTGTCTTTAAATGCAGGAGAATACAAGGAATATATCGTTACTTTTGTTGCGGGAGGACAGAAATTAATTCAAACCTTTGGACCAAAAGATTCATATCTTGAACTGTATGATTCAAGCGGAGTAAAGATAGCGGGTAATTCATCGACGGACGATGCGGGATATTCTTTAAACGCCCTTATTACATATAATGTGTCGGCAAATACGCCATACAAAATAAAAGTTAGGTTTTATAGCACTTCGCAAAGCGGGAGTACAAGACTTGCAATTGTGTCGGCTGCCATATATAATCAATATGAGAATATATATATCAGTCCAACGGACGGGAGTTCATATTCTGCAAATTTAACAGTCGGCAGAGTAGAGTTATTGAGATATACATCCGCGACGACAAAAACGTTGACTATACAAACTGATAGTTCCGTCGATACTTATTTATATCTTATCGATCCGCGATCCGCCGAGCCTATTTCTTCAAATTTTAGTATGCAATCGGTGTATAATGATGACGGAGGCGTAAATTTGCAAGCGAAGATAACAAAAACGATCGACGCAAACATTCCGTATTTGATAATTGTTGCGGCATACAATCCCGCAACGTCATCCGGGAGCTTTATTCTCAAATTTTCTTAATTTAAACAATAGTGAAGTTGTAAAAAATATAGATTCAGCAATATATATAATCATAAAATAGTGTTATAAACGTTGAAACTTGTCTTCATAATTTATCTATGAAGACAAGTTTTAAGTTTTTTATAAAATTTTTTTAACTTTTTTTAAAAAAGAGGCGAAAAACGTTTGACTTTGATTTATATATCGTATAGAATAATAAGGCTGTCAAAAAAAATACGGGATGATGCGTGAAGTGACGAGGGGGGAAGACCCGCCGCGATAATTCACGCGGACAAGTGTCGGGGCGGTTGACCACGGCGACTAACTTTTATGAAGACGCGGATTTCCTTAGGTTTTAAGGGGCGGACGCGGAATTTCAAAAAGGCGGTGAACGCTTTTTTTTATGAAAACAGCAAGATACACACGGACGTGTGCATTAAGGTTAGGAGGAAATTTATTCTATGGCAGGACAACGTATCAGAATCCGTATGAAAGCATACGACCCCAATCTTATCGATTTGTCGGCGGCGAAGATCGTCGAAACGGTCAAGAGGGCGGGAACAAAGGTTTCGGGACCTATCCCTCTTCCGACGGAACGCGAAATCGTTACCATTCTGCGTTCGCCGCATAAGTATAAGGACAGCCGCGAGCAGTTCGAGATCAGAACGCACAAGAGAATTATCGACATTTACAGCCCGACGCCGAGAACGATCGATTCGCTTATGAAGTTGGATTTACCCGCGGGCGTGGATATCAAAATCAAATTGTAGTTTGAAATTTGTGAAAAACAATAAACAATATATATCAATCATATATCAATCGCTGAAATATGTTTTGAAGTTTGTAATTTAAAACGGCAAAAATATATGATAACCGGTTACTAAAATTATAACGGAGGGTGAACTTTATCGTGGATAAAGCAATCATTGGAGTCAAGCTTGGAATGAGCCAGATATTTGCAGAGGATGGCACAGTCATACCCGTAACCGTCGTGGAAGCGGGGCCATGTCCTATCGTGCAAAAAAAGACCGTCGAAAAGGACGGGTACGACGCGCTGCAAATCGCATTCGGCGCAATCAAGGAACAAAACGTCAACAAGCCCGTTAAAGGGCAGTTCGCCAAACTGAACGCGGGAAAGCCCAAAGAAGAAGCCGTCTATAAACGCTATCTCAAAGAGATTAAGATAAAAGACGCCGCAAGCCGCGAAGTCGGGCAGGTCATAAAAGCGGATGTGTTCGCTGCGGGCGACAAAATCGACGTGGTCGGAAAGACCAGAGGCAGAGGCTTCACGGGAACGGTTCAAAGATGGAATATGCACACCGGCCCTATGGCGCACGGCTCGGGATATCACAGAGGCGTGGGTTCTATGGGCGCGAACAGCGATCCGTCGAGAGTTTTTAAAAATAAAAAAATGCCCGGACAGTACGGAAACGAGAGGGTAACGGTTCAAAACCTTACCGTCGCGAGAGTGGACGCGGAGAGAAATCTCATATTGATTAAGGGCGCGGTTCCGGGCGCAAAGGGAACGCTCGTTCTCATCAGAAACGCAGTCAAGGGCGGCAAATAAGGAGTTTTAAGCGGTATGAAACAAAACGTATATGACATCAAAGGAAACGTCGTGGGCGAAGTCGAATTGAACGACATTTTGTTCGGGGCGGAGGTGAACGAAGCCCTCCTGCATCAAGTCGTCGTCGCGCAACTCGCCAACAAAAGACAGGGAACGCAGTCCAACCTGACCCGTTCGGAGGTCAGAGGCGGCGGCAAAAAGCCCTACCGCCAAAAGGGAACGGGCAGAGCCAGACAAGGCTCAATCCGCGCTCCGCAGTGGAATAAGGGCGGAATCGTGTTCGCGAAAAAGCCGAGAGATTTTTCTCAAAAGATCAATAAACAGGCGAGAATCGCCGCGCTGAAAAGCGCGCTTTCCGGAAAAGTCGCCGACGGGAATTTTATCGTTTTGAACGATCTGAAACTCGAACGCGCAAAGACGAAAGAGATCACCGCCATTTTAAAAGCTCTCAAAATCGACAAAAAAACCTTGATCGTTACGGAAGAGCATAACGAAAGCGTCGTCAGATCGTCGAATAATATCGAAAGCGTCAAGACGACGACCGCGGAACTTATCAACGTATACGACCTCGTGGGAAACGCGAAATGCTTAATCACTCTGGGCGCGGTCAAGAAAATCGAGGAGGTATACGCGTAATTATGAATAACGCTCACGATATCATCGTCAGGCCGGTCTTAACCGAAAAGAGTTATTCCGGAATCGAAAACAAAATTTATACGTTCGTCGTGGCAAAAAAGGCGAACAAAACGCAGATCAAAACCGCGATCGAAAAGATTTACGAGGGACACGGCGTCAAGGTCGAAAGCGTCAATACCGTCAACGTCCGCGGAAAAATCAAGAGAATGGGCAAGACTTCGGGCAGAACGCCGTCCTATAAAAAAGCCGTGATAACGCTAACGCCGGACAGCAAGACGATAACCGAATTCGACAGCTTAAATTAGGAGGAATTATGGCTATTATCAATTATAAACCGACTACGCCCGGCCGCCGCGGAATGTCCGTGTCGTCCTACGGCGAGCTGACGAAATTTAAGCCCGAAAAATCCCTCTTGGAGTCGAAAGACAAGAGCGGCGGGAGAAATAATACGGGCAGAATCACCGTCAGACACATCGGAGGCGGAAACAGACAAAAATACAGAATTATCGATTTTAAACGCAATAAGGACGGAATCCCCGCCAAAGTCGCGGGAATCGAATACGATCCGAACCGCTCCGCGAATATCGCGCTCCTCCACTACGCGGACGGAGAAAAGAGATATATCTTGGCTCCCGTGGGCTTGAATAAGGGCGACGCCGTTATTTCGGGCGCGGCGGCGGACATAAAAGCGGGAAACTCCCTTCCGATCGAAAATATTCCCGTCGGAACGGTTATCCACAATATCGAAATGCTGCCCGGTAAGGGCGGTCAAATCGCCCGCGCCGCGGGAATTTCCGCTCAGCTTATGGCGAAAGAGGGAAAATACGCGACGATCAGACTCCCGAGCGGCGAGGTCCGCCTCATTCTTTTGAAATGCAAGGCGACCATAGGTCAGGTCGGAAATATCGAACACGAGTTGGTTTCGATCGGAAAGGCGGGCAGAAAACGTCATATGGGTGTTAAACCCACCGTACGCGGCGTCGTTATGAACCCTTGCGACCACCCGCACGGCGGCGGCGAAGGCAAGTCGCCTATCGGTATGGCGAGCCCCGTTACGCCTTGGGGCAAGCCGACGATGGGATATAAGACCAGAAAGAAGAGAAAGAGCAATAAATTTATCGTCAAGAGAAGATCGAAGTAGGGGGTTTTGGTATGAGCAGATCTATTAAAAAGGGCTTTTTCGTGCAAGAAAGTCTTATGAAAAAGATAAATCTTTTGAATGAGAAAAACGAAAAAAAGGTCGTAAAGACTTGGTCGCGCGCCTCGACTATAACGCCCGAAATGATCGGGCATACGATCGCCGTTCACGACGGGAAAAAACATGTACCCGTCTACGTTACGGAGGATATGGTCGGCTGCAAACTCGGCGAATTTTCACCGACGAGAACCTATAGAGGTCATGCGGGCGACAAAGCGTCCGGCAAGAAGAAGTAGGAGGAATTATGGCTAAAAGACAAAAAGAAAAGGCGGCGTTCCGCAAAGAAAACGCCGATCCGCGCCCCTATGCGGTCGCGAAATATATCAGAATCTCGCCGTCGAAAATCGGCGTCGTCCTCGACTTAATCAGAGGAAAAAGTTATAACGACGCCGCCGCGATCCTGCAAAATCTTCCTAAATCGGGAAGCGAAGCCGTGAAAAAAGTTCTCGACTCCGCCGCCGCGAACGCCGAGCATAACAAGGGTATGAGCAAGATAGATCTGTTCGTCGCGGAAGCCTTCGCGGGTCCCGGCCCCACACTCAAAAGAATTACTCCGAGAGCGAAGGGCAGCGCGGACAGAATCTTGAAACGTACCAGCCACATTACGGTTATTCTCGACGAGACGTCGAAATAGGAGGAAGATTTTAATGGGACAGAAAGTTAATCCGCACGGAATGAGACTCGGAATTATCAAAGGCTGGGATACTCAATGGTACGCCAATAAAAAAGATTTTCCGAAATATCTCGTCGAAGATCACGAGATCAGAGTTTTCTTGAAAAAGAAATATTATTCGTCGTCGATAAGCAAGATTATCATCGACAGAAGCGTCAATAAATTGAGCGTCGCCATCTATACCGCCCGTCCGGGAGTCATCATCGGAAAGGCGGGCGCGGGCGTTGAAATTATCAAAAAAGAGGTCGAAAAACTTTGCAAAAACAAAGCGACCGGAATCAGTATCAGCATAATGGAAGTCAAACGCCCCGATACCGACGCGCAGTTGGTCGCGGAAAATATCGCCGCTCAGCTGGAAAAAAGAACGCAGTTCCGCCGCGCTATGAAATCGGCTATGCAAAGATCGATGAAAGCGGGCGCGAAGGGTATCAAAACTATGGTCGCGGGACGGCTCGACGGCGCGGAAATCGCGAGAAGCGAGCATTATCACGAGGGTTCGATCCCTCTGCATACCCTGAGAGCGGACATAGACTACGGATTTGCCGAAGCGCATACGACCTTCGGCGTTATCGGCGTCAAGGTTTGGATATATAAGGGAGAAATCCTTTTGAAAACCGTGAACGTCAGAGAAGGAGGCGACGCCAATGTTAATGCCTAAAAGAGTAAAAAGAAGACGCGTTATGCGCGGGAGAATGAAGGGCAGAGCCCACTCCGGAAACGTGTTGGCATACGGTGATTTCGGGCTTATGGCCTTGGAACCCGCATGGATAAATTCAAACCAGATCGAAGCGGCGCGTATCGCTATGACACGCTTTATAAAAAGAGGCGGAAAGGTTTGGGTGGATATATTCCCCCACAAGCCCGTAACCAAAAAACCCGCGGAAACCAGAATGGGAAGCGGCAAAGGTTCGCCCGAATATTGGGTCGCCGTCGTAAAACCCGACAGAATTATGTTCGAAATGTCGGGAGTGTCCGAGGAAACCGCAAGAGAAGCTTTAAGACTCGCTATGCACAAACTGCCCGTAAAATGCAAATTCGTCAAACGCGGCGACCTTGTCGATCAGGACAAACAAAATCTTTCTAAGGGCGGTGAAAACTGATGGATTTAAAATCGAAAGAATTTTTTGTTATGAACAACGACGAACTTATCGCAAAGTTGAATTCATTGAAAGCCGAACTCTACGCGCTGAGATTTAAACACGCGACAAATCAGCTTTCAAATCCTCTCGTCATAGTCGATACGAAGAGGAATATAGCGAGGGTCAAGACGATTCTCCGCCAAAGAGAACTGAATATTTCGGCGGAACCGAAAACGTCCGTTAAAAAGTCTAAGTAAAAGAGGGGTCGAAAATTATGTCCGAAACAACCGAAAGGAATTTAAGAAAGAGCAGAACCGGCATCGTTACGAGCAATAAGATGGACAAAACGGCCGTCGTCGCCATTCAGCAAAGCGTCAAACACCCGCTCTATAAAAAGACGGTCAAAAGAACCAAAAAACTAAAAGTACACGACGAGAATAACGAGTTGAATATAGGCGATAAGGTCAGAGTCGAGGAGACCAGACCTATCAGCAAGGATAAACACTGGCGGCTCGTCGAAGTAATCGAAAAAGCGAAATAATAAGGAGGCCGCTATGATTCAACCGCAAACCAGATTGAAAGCCGCGGACAACACGGGCGCGAAAGAAATTATGTGCATAAGAGTGTTGGGCGGATCGTTCCGCAGAAGCGGAAATATCGGCGACGTCATCGTTGCGTCCGTAAAGACCGCCACACCGGGAGGCGTCGTCAAAAAAGGCGACGTCGTAAAAGCGGTCATCGTCAGATCGCATTACGGAATCAGACGCAAAGACGGTACGCATATCAAATTCGACGACAACGCCGCCGTCATAATAGACAACCAAAAACAGCCCAAGGGAACGAGAATCTTCGGGCCGGTCGCCCGCGAATTGAGAGAAAAAGATTATATGAAAATCGTTTCTCTCGCGCCGGAAGTGCTGTAAGGAGGGAGAAAAAATGAAAGCGAACGTAAAAAAAGGCGACGTCGTTATGGTTATATCCGGAACGACGAAAGATAAAGTCGCCACCGTTATGGAAGTCGACCTCGAAAAAGGCAGAGTCAGATTGGAGGGCGAAGGCGCGAAAAAAATCAAAAAACACGTCAAACCTAAACGCGCTCAGGATAAGGGCGGAATCATCGAACAGACGGGAACGGTTCATATTTCCAACGTTATGCCCATATGCGCGGCTTGCAATAAGCCCACCAGAGTGGGGCATAAGGAAATCACCGAGAACGACAAGACCAAAAAGGTCAGAATTTGCGTGAAGTGCGGAGCGGTTTTGGAATCGCCGAAAATCGCAAAAGCAAAGGACGCCGGAAAGGAAAAGGTCAAAAGAAAGATCGGAAGAAAAGCCGATAAAGATAAAGCCGAGGAATAATTTTTTAGGAGGTATACAAAATGGCAGATGCAAAAAAAGCCGCGAACGCGGCTCCCGAAAAGCCTTCTAAGACCGAGAACCGCTTAAAAAAGCAGTACAGAGAGGTCGTCATTCCCGCTCTTATGAAGCGTTTCGGCTATAAAAACATAAACGAAGTCCCGAAATTGGAAAAAATCGTCGTCAATATGGGCTACGGCGACATAAAAGACAACTCCAAGAGCGTCCAATCGGCAATCGAGGAACTGCGCCAGATCGCGGGTCAAAAGCCCTACGTTACGACGGCGAAAAAGAGCGTCGCGAACTTTAAGGTCAAAGAGGGTATGAACGTCGGAGCGAAAGTAACGCTCAGAAACGACAGAATGTACGCCTTTGCCGATAAATTCGTTTCGATAGTGCTGCCGAGAGTGCGCGACTTTAAGGGCGTTTCGCCCAAGTCGTTCGACGGCAGAGGAAACTACTCTATGGGCGTTAAAGAACAACTGATTTTCCCCGAAATAGTCTATGACCAAATCGAAAAAATCAGAGGTTTCGATATCTGTTTCGTTACCACCGCAAAAACCGACGAGGAAGCAAAGGAACTCTTGAAGTTGCTCGGCTTGCCTTTCGCAAAATAGGAGAGTGTGATATATGGCTAAGAAAGCTATGATAAACAGACAGCAAAAAACCCAGAAATTCAAGGTCAGGGAATATACGAGATGCCAAATATGCGGCAGACCTCATTCCGTTCTGCGCAAGTTCGGAGTTTGCAGAATCTGCTTCCGCGAATTGGCGTACAAAGGGCAAATTCCGGGCTGTAAAAAAGCAAGCTGGTAATTAAGGAGGTAATTTATGACTATGACGGATCCAATCGCGGATATGCTCACACGCATAAGAAACGGACAGCTTGTTAAGCACGAATCGGTTCTTATTCCGCTCAGCCAAATAAAAAAATCTATCGCGGACATTTTGCTTGAAGAAGGTTATATCAACGGCGTCGAAATCGTCGGAGAGGGCGTTCGCTCGTTCATTAAAGTAACCTTGAAATACGGCGTGAAAAACCGCCCCGCGATCACCGGTATCAAGAGAATCAGCAAACCGGGTCTTAGAATTTATTCGGGCTACGAAAAACTCCCGAAAGTCTTGAACGGTATGGGAATCGCCATCATTTCAAGTTCTAAGGGCGTTATAACCGACAGGCAGGCAAGAGCCGATAAACTCGGCGGCGAAGTCCTCGCCTTCGTGTGGTAAGGAGGAAGGTATGTCAAGAATAGGAAGACTTCCCGTGGCGGTTCCGAAGGGCGTAACGGTCAAAATTTCGGCGGATAACGTCGTTACCGTCAAAGGACCTTTGGGAGAATTGTCGCAAAAATTCACGGGAGATATCGCCGTAAAAGAAGAAAACGGCGAAATCATCGTTACGCGCAAAAACGACGACGGACAAAACCCCGCCTTGCACGGACTTTACAGAGCCTTGATTTTTAATATGGTCAAGGGCGTTACCGCGGGTTACGAAAAAGTTTTGGTTATCGCGGGCGTCGGTTATAAGGCGGCGAAACAGGGAAATAAAATCGTTCTCAACATCGGATATTCACACCCCGTGGAGTTCGAAGAACCCAAAGGCGTAACCTTCAATATCAACGCGCCCACCGAAATCTCCGTCAAGGGGATCAGTAAGGAACTCGTCGGACAAACCGCCGCGGATATCAAAGCGGCAAGACCCGTAGAGCCGTACCACAACTACGGAATCCGCTATAAGGGCGAAAAAGTCGTCAAGAAAGAAGGCAAGACGGCGGGAAAGAAATAGCGTAAGGAGATATTCGATATGTTTAGCAAAATAGATAAAAATGCCGATAGAAAGATAAGACACGCGAGAGTTCGGAAAAAGGTCGGCGGAACGGCGGATAAACCCCGTTTGAACGTATACAGAAGCAATAAAAATATCTACGTCCAATTAATCGACGACGTAAAGGGTACGACGTATATTTCCGCGTCCACCCTCGACAAAGAAGTCGCCGAAAAAATCAAGGGCTTGAATAAGTCCGCGGCGGCGAAAGTCGTGGGCGCGGAAGCCGCGAAAAGAGCGTTGGCGAAGGGTATCACCGAGGCAGTATTCGACAGAGGAGGCTATATCTATACCGGCCGCGTCGAAAAAGTCGCGGAAGGCGCGAGAGAAGCCGGTCTGAAATTTTAGTAAGGAGTTTTCATTTTATGGCATTGAGAGAAAGGGGCGCGAGACCGCAGTCAAGAGAACCCCAAGATGATTTAATCAAAAAGCTCGTCGAAGTCAGACGCGTCGCAAAGGTCGTAAAGGGCGGCAGAACTATGCGCTTTTCGGCTCTCGTCGTCGTGGGCGACGGCGCGGGAAGCGTCGGAGTCGGAACGGGTAAGTCCGCCGAAGTCCCGGACGCTATCGAAAAAGCGACACAGGAAGCCAAAAAGAGAATGGTGAAAATAAGCGTTCTCGAAAGAACTATCCCGCACGGAACGACGGGCGTATTCGGCAGAGGCAAGGTCATCTTGCTCCCCGGCGCGCTCGGATCGGGCGTTATCGCGGGAGGTCCCGTCAGAAGCGTTTTGGAGGCTTGCGGTATTAAGGATATCGTAACCAAATCCATCGGCACAAACAACAAAATCAACGTTGTAAAGGCGACGATGGAAGGGCTTATGAGCCTTAGAACCAGAGAAGAAATCGCGGCGGCGCGCGGAAAAGCCCCCGAAGAAATATAAGGAGAGTTGCACTATTATGGCTAAACTAAAAATAACCTTAGTCAAAAGCACTATCGGACTCGTCAAAAACCAAAAGGCGAACGCCGAGGCTTTGGGGCTGAAAAAAATCGGTCAGGTCAAAATCCACAACGACACTCCGCATATCCGCGGAATGATCAAAAAAGTAAACTTCATTTTGAAGGTGGAAGAAATCGCTTAGTTTTTTAAAAAGGAGGTAATAAAATGGACATACAGACTCTTTCTCCCGCTCCGGGCGCGAAAACGAAGCCGAAAAGAATCGGCAGAGGGATAGGTTCCGGAATGGGCAAGACCTCGACAAAAGGTCATAAAGGACAGTGGGCGAGAAGCGGCGGCGGAGTCCGTCCCGGTTTCGAGGGCGGTCAAATGCCGATAACCAGAAGATTGCCCAAACGCGGTTTTACCAACATCTACAAAAAAGAATACACGGTCGTAAACGTGTCGGACTTGGAGATATTTGAAAACGGCGCGACCGTAAATCTCGAAACTCTCGTCGGCGCGGGACTCGTAAAAAAAGTCGAAGCCTACGGAATCAAAGTCTTGGGAAACGGAGAACTCACAAAAAAACTCACTGTCGAAGCAAAAAAATTCTCTAAGTCTGCGGTAGACATAATTGAGAAAGCCGGCGGTAAAGCTGAGGTGAAATAATGTTTGAAACATTAAAATCCGCCTTTACGACAAAGGAAGTCAGAACCAAAATCTTGATGACGCTGTTTATGCTCTTGGTTTACAGAATAGGTTCCTATATACCTATTCCCGGTCTTGACGTCGCCTTTATCCAACAGAATTTTACGGACGAAAACAGTTTTTTCCAACTTATGAACGCCGTAAACGGTCAAGCGCTCGCCAACGGAACGATTTTCGCTCTGGGCATTTTGCCGTTCATTAACGCGTTCATCATAATGCAACTCATAACCCTCATAGTCCCGAAACTCGACGCGATGTCGAAAGAGGGCGAAGAGGGCAGAAGAAAATTGACTCAAATCACAAGATACGTGGCGATCGGTCTCGGAATCGTTCAGGCGATCGGTATCGTCGTCAGCTGGTCGAACAGCGGCGCGGTAAATCCCCTCTTTTTGGGGCTGGAAGCGGAAGGCGCGGTCAATACGGCGATGTTCTTTTCACAGATGTTTATCGTCATAATGCTGGTCGGCGGAAGCACGTTCGTTATGTGGATCGGCGAGAGAATCACGGAATACGGAATCGGAAACGGAACCTCCCTCATCATCTTCGTCGGTATCCTTTCGTCGATAACCTCCGCTCTTTTGAACGGATTTTCGACTCTCCCCGCGGCGGACGACGCGACGGCGGTTATAATTCAGATTATAGGTTTTATTATCATTGTCTGTTTAGTGTTTTTCTTTATCGTATACGTCGATTTGGCGGTCAGAAAGGTCAACGTTCAATACGCCAAACAAGTCAAGGGAAATAAAATGTACGGCGGTCAGTCCACGCATATTCCCATCAAAATCAACGCTTCGGGCGTTATGCCGATCATCTTCGCGTCCTCTTTTATGATGTTTCCGCAGATGGTTATCAGCCTCTTTTGGCCGGGCAGCGACGCGGAGGTTTGGTTCACTCAGAATATGGGTATGAACGCCCCGTGGTATCCGATCATTATGGCGGGCTTGATTTTGTTTTTCGCGTATTTTTACGCTCAAATTCAGTTTGATCCCGAGGACGTCGCGAGAAATATTCAGCAGTACGGCGGATTTATTCCCGGCATAAGACCCGGAAAACCCACCGTCGATCACCTCAAAAAAATCAACAACAGAATAACTTTCTTCGGCGCGATATTCCTCTCGATCGTTATGCTCGTCCCGACGATCATATTCCAAACGCTTTTCTCCGGAATCGGTATGTCGAACGCGTTCAGCGCGACCGGTCTTTTGATCGTCGTCAGCGTGGCTTTGGAATTTAATAAACAATTGGAAGCGCAACTTATGATGAGACACTATAAAGGTTTCTTGAAATAAGATTTATCATTTATCGGACGTTTTTTATTCGGCGGCGCGGATTTTCCGTAATACGCGGTAAAATATAAAGTTTAAGCGCGTTCGTATGTAAATAAGGGTAAGGGTTGTAACGCTATGAAAATAATATTGCTGGGCGCGCCCGGCGCGGGCAAGGGGACGCAAGCCGTCAAAATTGCCGCGAAATTTAACGCCGCGCACGTTTCCACGGGCGACCTTTTGAGAAAAAATATCAAAGAAGGCACGGAATTAGGAAAAAAAGCCAAGGAATATATGGACGCCGGACGGCTCGTCCCCGACGAATTGGTTATAGCCTTAGTCGCGGACGTGATTAAAGACGCGGACAGTTTCCTTTTGGACGGTTTTCCACGGACTATCGAACAGGCGAAAGCCGTGGATAGAATCACGGAAATCGAAAAGGTCTTGAACCTCCAAATCGACGAAACCCTCCTTATGGACAGATTGACGGGCAGACGCGTTTGCAAGGAGTGCGCCGCGGTTACGCATATCACACTCTTGAACGGCGCGGATAAATGCGCGCTTTGCGGAGGATCGCTCTACCAAAGAAGCGACGACAACGAAACGACGGTGAAATCGCGTATGGAAGCGTATTATAAGCAGACCGCGCCCTTAATAGAATACTACGAAAAACAAAACAAATTGATAAACGTAAATTCGGGAAGAGATTCCGCGGACGTGTTTAAAGATATAGAGAAGATATTGATGCAGCGGTCGGTGAATCGCGTATCGGCGGCGGAAAAAAAGTATAATTAATAATCCGTTTAGCCGTTCGGTAAGGATTAATAACCGGTCGTTCGGTTGATAATCCGGTAAAAGTTAATAACCGGCAATCCGGCTTTGAAAAGGCTGAATTCCAAAGGCGCGGCAGAGGAGCGGTATGGATTTAATTTCGATAAAATCCAAAAGAGAAATCGAAATAATGAGAGATTCGGGAAAAATTCTTCGCGACGCTCATCTCCTCGTAGGCGAAAAAATTCAAGAGGGAATGAGTACCCTTGATATCGACAAAATCGCATACGACTTCATTAGAGCGCATAACGCCGAACCGTCTTTCTTGGGCTACAACGGCTTTAAGGGAACGGCTTGCGTCTCCGTCAATGAGGAACTGCTGCACGGCATTCCGAACGCGAAAAAAATTATCAAAAACGGCGATATAGTAAAGGTCGATTTGGGCGTTTTTTTGAACGGGTTTCATACCGACGCGGCGAGAACGCACGGCGTGGGCGAAATCAAAAAGGAATACGCCGACTTGATAGAACGGACGCGCGAAAGTTTCTTTAAAGGAATCGCGTTCGCGGATTCCGACCATAGATTGGGCGACGTGTGCCACGCGATCGGAGAATATATAGAATCATTCGGGTACGGCGTCGTCAGATCGTATATCGGACACGGCGTGGGCGCGAAACTCCACGAACCGCCCGATATCCCGAACTACGGAACCCCTAACCGCGGAGTGAGATTGAGAACGGGTATGACGCTCGCGGTCGAACCTATGGTAAACCTCGGTACGTACGCGGTCAAAGTCTTGAACGACGGCTGGACGGTCGTTACGGCGGACGGGAGTATGTGCGCGCATTATGAGAATACTATTTTGATAACCGATAACGGAGCGGAAATATTGACGCTTTAAACCGCGAACGGAATTGAATAACAAAATCGTATATACGCGGCGGATAGAATGCGCTTTGATAACCGATAATGCGGACATTGAGATTTTAAGAGAAAGCGGTACGTAGGCGGACTAAACGGAACGCGGATTGTAACCAATTTAAGATAGATATTGGAATTTTAAGCGGAATGCCGGAAAGGGAATATGCGCGAAGGGATAGGCGAATGGAAAAAGTTACGGTCATAGAAGCCGGTTCGGTCGTTTTTTCAAGAGCGGGCAGAGACGGAGGCAGATATTACGTCGTCGTCAAGGCGGGCGAAAAACCGGGCTTTGTCTTTATCGCAGACGGGGAATACAGAAAACTCGAAAAACCGAAACTGAAAAAAATTAAGCATTTGAGAATTTCGGGAGTCGTCCTCGAAAAATTGAAAAATAAGTTCGCCGAAGATAAAACGGTGTTCGACGCCGAAATACGTTCCGCGCTAAGACCGTATAACGAAAAGAAAGCGGAGGAAGCAAAAGAAAACGACGGCATATCGAAAGACGGAGATTAATAGATTTATAAATAACGCCGAAAAGACGTTGGGGAAGCGACATTAAATAAGTTTGCGAAAAGCGGCTGAAAAGCGTTTAAAAAATCGGTATCGGAAATTACGGAAAGCGCGCTAAAAAAGCGTTTAAAAGCGATATTAATAAAATTCCGCAAAAACGCTGAAAAGCGTTTAAAAACGGTATTAATAAATTTCGTAAAAACGCGGAAAAGCGTTTAAAAACGGTATTAATAAATTTCGTAAAACGAAAAAATCAATTTAATTTTTAATTTAACACGGGGGTTTTTATGCCAAAGGACGACGTTATAGAGGCGGAAGGTAAGATTATCGAACTTTTGCCCAACACAAATTTTAAAGTCGAGTTGACCAACGGACATATCATCAATGCCTACCTTTCGGGGAAACTTAGATTGAATAATATAAAAATCGTCGAGGGCGATAAGGTTACGATCGAGATGAGCCCCTACGATTTGACGAAGGGACGTATTACTTGGCGGTCGAAAAACTAATACGGGAAAAGATGGTAAACAATTTTTTTAATCGGCGAAGGGCATTGCCGGTTTAAAAAAGCGGAACGGAAATTTACGGCAAATATTTTTGACCGATAAAAGTTACCGTTCGGCGGTTTTAAAAAAAATAAAACAAAGCGATAGAGGAGTATATAACTATGAAAGTCAGATCATCGGTAAAGAAAATCTGCGACAAGTGCAGAATCATCAAAAGAAACGGCAGAATTATGGTCATTTGCAGCAAGGACAAAAGCCACAAGCAAAGACAGGGTTGATACCGTTTCGCTTTCAAAATATTCAGGCGTAAATTGTCCGTTTTGAAAGCGCGGGCGGCGTGATTTTTTTACGCGGCAAAAAATGCGGGAAAAGGCTTTTTGTTCCGTGTTTTCGGGAAAAACATACGCGTTTTTTTAAAAGCCTTTAAAATCGCTTGCAAAAGTATGCGTTTCGTGTTATACTTATCAAGTTTACTCTGTATTAAATCAATATAGAGTTATTTTACTCTTTTTGTACCCGCCGTTTTATAAAAAAATGCGGAATTAAAGGGCGGAAAAGAGATAAAATACGGAGAATTCTTAATTTAAGTTATTTTATTCTTTTTACCTTTCGCGGTTATAAAAAGAAGAGATAAAATACTAAAAAACCCCGATATTCGCGCCTGAAAGTTGCAATTTTAATTGCGGCTTTTAAAAAAGGAAGCGGCTGAATTTTCAAAGCATCATTCCGAATTTCGCTTTGAAATTTCTTTCCTTAGCGTTCATATAGATTTTTTTAACGAGCGAAACGCTCTAAAAAAACAAATTCGTTTATAATGTTATGGAGGTAACATAATTAATGGCTCGTATCGCAGGCGTGGATTTACCGCGCGAAAAGAGAGTTGAAATAGGCTTGACCTATATCTTCGGAATAGGGCGTTCGGTGTCGAATAAGATTTTGGCGGACGTACACATCAGTCCCGACGTCAGAGTCAAGGATTTGACCGAAGACCAAATCAGCGTTATCCGCGAATATATCGACAGGAACGTAAGAGTCGAGGGCGATCTCAAAAGAGAGATCTCCATGAATATCAAAAGACTTACGGAAATCGGCTGTTACAGAGGTATCCGCCACAGAAAAGGTCTGCCCGTCCGCGGTCAGAATACCAGAGCGAACGCGCGCACCAGAAAAGGTCCGAAGCGCACGGTCAGCAAGGCTAAAAAGGTCAAAAAATAAGGAGATAAAATAATGGCTGCTTCAAATCAGAATGTAAAAAAAGTCGTCAAAAAACGCAAGGATATAAAGCGCGTTGACAAGGGAGCCGTGCATATTCATTCCTCCTTTAACAACACGATCGTAACTTTTACCGACGTCAAGGGAAACGCGGTTTCTTGGTCGAGCGCGGGAAAGTTGAAATTTAAGGGTTCCAAAAAAAGCACCCCGTTCGCGGCGCAAGCGGCGGCGGAGGACGCGGCTAAGGTCGCGAAAGATATGGGTATGAGAACGGTCGAGGTCTTCGTCAAAGGTCCCGGAGCGGGCAGAGAATCCGCTATCCGCGCACTTCAAACTTACGACTTCGAGGTTACGTCCATAAAAGACGTTTCGCCGATTCCGCACAACGGTTGCCGTCCGCCGAAGCGCAGACGGTTATAGGAGGATTTTTATATGGCAAGATATACAGGTTCGGTATGCCGCCTTTGCAGAAGAGAGGGGGCAAAACTATTCTTGAAAGGCGAGAGATGCTATTCGTCGAAATGCGCGTTCACCCACAGGATCACTCCTCCCGGGCAGCACGGCGCGGCGAGAAAGAAAAAGGTTTCGGAGTATTCGCTCCAATTAAGAGAAAAGCAAAAGACCAAAAGAGTTTACGGGATTTTGGAAAAGCAATTCAAACGCTATTACGAAAAAGCCGAAACGATGCGCGGTATGACGGGCGAAAATATGCTTATGCTCATAGAAAGAAGGCTGGATAACGTCGCATACAGATTGGGACTCGGCATTTCGCGCGCGCAGGCGCGTCAGATCGTATCGCACGGCTTGGTATGCGTCAACGGCGTGAACGTCAACATCCCCTCCTACTTAGTCAAAGCGGGCGACGAAATCACCGTCAAGGAAAACAAAAAGGACAAAGCCGTATTCGCCGACATAAAAGGGTCGCGCCCCTCGTCGAGCATACCCAAATGGCTGGAATTCGACACCGAAGCGTTGAAGGGCAAGGTTATCGCGCTTCCGCAAAGAGAGGATATCGACTTCACGATCGCCGATCACTTGATCGTCGAATTGTATTCGAGGTAATTCTCTTTTTACCGTTTTATTATTTAAAATATCCCTTTTTGCCGGTTTTTTGACCGCAAAACGGCGAAAAATTGTTTCATTGCGTACAATTTTAGCGCGTTTCGTTCGGTAAATTCCGAAAGGCGGAGGGCTGTTTTTAAGGTGAAACGGTATTGATATTCGGTAAAAAAACGGCGGGAACGCCGTCGAACCGGCAGTTTTATTTTTGAACGGAGGACCTTATTTCATATGGAAATGATTAAACCCAAAATAGTTTTCGAGGAAAGCGAAGACAAATCATACGCAAAATTCATCGTCGAGCCCTTAGAACGCGGCTACGGCACCACTCTCGGCAACGCTTTGAGAAGAATTTTGCTCTCCGCTTTGCCCGGAACGGCGGCGCAGGGAATCAAAATCGAGGGCGTTAAGCACGAATTTTCGACGATTCCGGGAGTCCGCGAGGACGTCTCCGAAATTATCTTGAATATCAAAAGTTTGGCGTTGAAGTGGAATCCCGTCGATATGACCAAAAAACAATTGACGCTGAGCAAGAGCGTCGAGGGACCGGTCTACGCGTCCGACATAACCGAAGACCCCGAGGTCGAGATCTTAAATCCCGATCTCTATATATGCACGCTCAGCGACAACGCGAAAATCGATCTCATCATCACGATCGGAAACGGCAGAGGCTACGTCGGAGCAAACGAAAATAAGGACAAAAACGCGCCGATAGGCTATATCGCGATCGATTCGATCTATACACCCGTCGAAAAAGCCAACTATACCGTGGAAAGCACCCGCGTCGAACAAAGTATCGACTATGACAAACTGACGCTGGAAGTCTTGACGGACGGCACGACGGGCGCGAAAGAGGTCATCAGCCTCTCCGCAAAAATTATGAACGACCACCTAAGCCCCTTTATCGATCTCGTCGAAAATATGAAAAACAACGACATATTGGTCAGCCGCGACAGCGACAGAAAGCATAAATTGCTGGAAATGTCCATAGAGGATTTGGATCTTTCCGTCCGCTCTTACAACTGCTTGAAGCGCGCGAATATCCATACCGTGGAAGACTTGACGAGAAAATCGGAGGACGATATGCTGAAAGTCAGAAATCTCGGCAGAAAATCCCTCGAAGAAGTCATCAAAAAATTGAACGATATGGGGTTGGGACTGCTCGGAAAAGACGAATAATCGGGAGTATAAACGGCTGCGGCGCGTCTTTTAAAGCCTTGATAAACGAATTTTTGAGGCGAAAAACGAGAATACCGCGATATTTTTATACCTTTTGAAAACCTTTTCCGCTTGAAATCTTTTCCCGCGTAACGGAATAATCAAAAATAAAAGTTACTCTTAAAGCAAAAGAGTCAGACCGCATTTTTTGAAATCTTTTCCGCGTAAGGGAATAATTAGAGATAAATATTACTCTTGAAACAAAAGAGTTAAACCGCATTTTTGAATGGAGAAATAATCTTATGGCAAACAGAAAATTAGGAAGACCGACAGACCAAAGACTTGCCGTCCTGAAAGGACAGGTTACGGATTTGCTTTGGTACGGAAAAATAGAAACGACAGTCGACAGAGCGAAAGAGGTTCGCAAAATCGCCGAAAAACTTATCACACTCGCCGTCAAAACCTACGACGATCAAGTCGAGGTTTCAAAGACGAGGTATAACTTGAACGGCGACCCCGTACCCGTCAAGTTCGTCAACGACGGTCCGCGAAAACTAAGCGCAAGACGTAAACTTATGGCGTCGCTCTACGACGTCCAAGAACAAAGACAGCGCGGCGAGAAAAAAGCCGCCTTCGTCGACAGAACAAAGGATATAAACCATCCGCTGATTCAAAAAATATTCGACGACTACGCCCCGATATACAGAAAAAGAGCCGAAGACTTAGGTCAAGGCGGCGGCTATACCAGAATCATAAAACTCGGGACACGCCGCGGCGACAACGCCGAAATGGCGGTTTTGGAATTGGTGTAGGTTTTAAAAGCCGTATCGCTCAAACGAAACGGCGTCTTTCCGGATCTTATTTTTCTCCGTCCGCGTTGACCTTTACGCCGGAAGTTATATTGAAAACTTATGTAAAAATGGAGATACGGATATGAAAAAGTTTGAAAAAGAGGACGGCTTTCGTGTAGCATATGTTGTAACAGATGTCATACGG
>JAISNN010000016.1 GCA_031276195.1 Clostridiales bacterium | reverse complement strand
TTGAGATACGTTTTTTAAAAAGTTTTAAAAAGTGGACGGTTTTCGTTTACCTTATTTTTTAAAAGTTTTCAGACGGGGGGGGGGGGCGTTTTAGCCTCTTAAACGGCTCTTTTCCGGTTGCAAAGAAATTTAATAAAAAACGTCAAACGGCTGTGTACGGCTTGAAATTGCGTAAATTTCGAGGTGTGCATAGCCGTTTTATGTTGCTTTGAAAAAACGGTAAAAATAGAACGAAAAATGCTAAAAAAATTAAGTTTTTTGGTGAAAGAGGTCGTTTTACGTGTCGCTTAAAAAAGGTAAAAAAAATTAAAAAAATAATAAAAAAGGAGATGCAATTTATGAAAGATCCGATTTCGGAATGCAGAACGGTATTGAAAAAGGGGGAGTATATCGCCACTCCCAATTCGGACGGGGAGGTCTTGAACCGCGTTGTTTATGTGAAGTCCTTGCCGTATTATCCCGCGCGAAAGGACGCCGTGCCGCTTGAAAGCGTTGGGAGGGATATCGCGCCGTTTGCAAGCGGTACGCCGAAAGGAGCGGGAATGCTTGCTAAGGAAAAACCCGTTAAAAAAGGCGGAAAGATATTTATGACTTTCGTCGGGCTGATTCTTTTGGCGGCGGCCGCTCTCGCCTCCGGCGCGTGGGCGCAGAGTTATTTCGGGAAAGAGGAAGTCTACGCCGTCGTGTTTTCGGTTGACGGCGTGATATATGACGAAACGACGGTCAAAAAGGGCGGAGAGATAATCTTTCCCGAAGTTGAGCCGGCAAAGGACGGCTATGAATTCGCCGGCTGGGTATACGAGGGCGGAACGCTGTTCGAGGGCGGATCGGCAAACGGGAATCTTAGGCTTATCGCGAAGTGGACGGCGATAGAGAGTTATACGGTGAGTTTTGTGATAGAGGGTTTAGACGAGCCGTATTATGAGATAACGCTGGGAAAAGACGAGGCGGTAATCTTCCCCGAAGAACCGACAAAAACGGGTTATGACTTTGCGGGTTGGGTGTACGAGGGCGGAACGCTGTTCGAGGGCGGATCGGCAAACGGGAATCTTAGGCTTATCGCGAAATGGACGGTGATAGAGAGTTATACGGTAAGTTTTATAGTAGAGGGGTTAGACGAGCCGTATTATGAGGTAACGTTGGTAAAAGACGAGGCGGTAACCTTCCCCGAAGAGCCGACAAAAACGGGCTATGACTTTGCGGGTTGGATGTATGATGGCGGAACGCTGTTCGAGGGCGGTACGGCGAGCGGAAATCTTATACTGACCGCGAAATGGACGGAAACGACGAAAAAATTATTAGGACAGTTAAAGGCGGCGTTGAAAAAACTTTTGACGGTCGAGTATGAGAGATTGATCGCGGAGAGCGAGGGCTACGATCAGGAAAGTTTCGACGCGTTAAACGAGGCGTATGAGGGCGGAATAGAGGCGATCGAAGCGGCGAATTACGCGGACGACGCGGACGGGGCGTACAGTAATGCGGTTGACGAAATGGCGGGGATTGAAGGAGTATTCACCGAAGGGTTGGCGTATGCGCAGACGGAAAACGGTTGGGCAGCGGGATACGGAGGTGCAACCGATTTAGAAGTTATAATTCCGGCGGTATATCAAGGGCAAAAAGTGGTGAGGATAGCGGAAAGTGGATTTCAAGAACAAGAATATGAAGAATTTATTATTTCCGTAAAAATTCCGAATAGTGTAACGAGTATAGGGGATTTTGCGTTCTGTGGTTGCTATGGTTTGACAACGATCGATATACCCGAGGGAGTAACGACGATCGGTAGACAAGCGTTCTATGATTGCGATAAATTGACAACGATCGCCATACCCGAGGGAGTAACGGAGATCGATAGAGAGGCGTTCGAGTATTGCGATAATTTGACGACGATCGCCATACCCGAGGGATCAAGATTAACGTCTATCGGGGCTAAAGCGTTCGATGGTTGCTATAGTTTGACAACGATCGCCATACCCAAGGGAGTAACGAGTATAGGTAGTTTTGCGTTCGCTTCTTGCAGTAGTTTGACAACGATCACTCTGCCCGAGGGAGTAACGAGTATCGGGGAGAGGACGTTCTTTTCTTGCAGTAGTTTGACAACGATCGATATACCCGAGGGAGTAACGAGTATCGGGGAGTGGGCGTTCTATGGTTGCAGTAGTTTGACAACGATCGTTATACCCGAGGGAGTAACGACTATCGGTAGTCAAGCGTTCTATAATTGCAGTAGTTTGACAACGATCGTTATACCCGAGGGAGTAACGACGATCGGTAATGGTGTGTTTTCCGGTTGTGGCAGGTTGACGATTTACGCGGAGGCGGAGAGCAAGCCCGACGACGGGTGGACTTCGAGTTGGAATCCTCTTAACCGTCCCGTGTATTGGTATTCGAAGGACTATAAGAGCGGAAACTATTGGCGTTATACGACCGTGGACGAAGTGAAAGTTCCCACGAAGTGGAATTAATAAACGGCGGTTAGGATTTTTTACGGAATTTATGGAAATTTAAAAAAGTTTATAAAAAGATAAAAAACTTCTTTCTTATTTTGAGAGAGGAGTTTTTTTATAAGGACGCCGTTGCTTTCCTTTAATATACTAATTAAACTTTTAAATCGAACGTACGTTTGATTTAAAAGTTTAACCGCTATATATCGTTTAATTGCAGTTTTTTTAATATTGCGTATTGACAACTTTTATTCGCGTGTGTTATAATATAGATGTCATAGAAACGTTGAAACTTTAAATTCCAAATTCAATAGGAAAGGGTGAAAAGCGTGAAAAAAGTTTCCGCCGCGGATTTCGGTCCGAAGTTTTTAAAGACGCGAGATTACGTTATGTTTTCGATGGCGAGATTTTCGACGTCTTCCGTGATCGGGCTGACGCAGGGGTATATGCTGATTTTTTATACCGCCGTAATCGGGATCGAGCCTATCGCCGTGGGTTCGATGTTTTTAATTTCAAAGATTTTGGACGGGCTGTACGATCCTTTTATCGGCGCGATCGTCGATAAAACTCATTCGCGCTGGGGGAAAATGCGTCCGTATATGATTTTCACGGCTATTCCGTTCGGCGTTTTGATTATTTTGTTATTTTTTCCGTGGAAGGATATGCCGTATGACGGCAAGATCGTCTATATGTACGTAACCTACATACTCTATACCCTGCTCGCATCGCTGATCTCCGTTCCGCTGGACGGACTGCCCGCCGTCGCCTCCCCGAACGGCAACGAACGCGCGAAGATTATCTCGGTCAGCCGCGTCGTCGGTTCGGCGGGGGAGCAGGTCGCGCTTGTTTTATACACGGTATTCGTGCTGTTTATGCCCCTAAAAGACGCTTTTATGTGGATGGGAATCATAATCGGCGCGATTGCGCCCGTGTTTTTGATCATGGGGGCGGTCTTTGTAAAAGAGAGAATTCCGCCCGCCGCGGAGGAAAACAAATTTTCGGACGCGGTCAAATATCTCTTTAAAAACAAGCAGTTTCTCGCCCTTATTTTGGGCAATTTCCTGACATTTTTCCGAAATTTGGTGTCGGCGATGATCGTCTATATCGCGCTCTACGTATACGGAAACGGTTCCATAAACCTCCTTTTGGTCATTCCGGGGACGCTTACCTCGCTTCTCGGAATGCTGTACGCGCCGAAATTGAAACGCAAATTCGACGCGAAACCGCTCTTTTTCGGGGCGACGGTTTTTCATTCGGCGGCGTTGATTTTGATATTTTTTGCGGGGTACGGCGTACATTGGATCACTATGTCCGTATTGCTCGCCCTCGCGATGGCTCCCGTGGGAATCTTGAACGTCGTGCCGCACCTTATGACGATCGATACGCTCGACTATTGGGAGGACAAGACGGGAAAAAGACAGGAGGGCATAGCGTTTGCCATTGTATCTTTGAGGAGCAACGTGTCCAGCGCGTTTAAAGACTATTTTATGGCGTGGCTGCTCACGCTGTTTTTGTTTGCGACGCCGCTGAATACGGTAAGCGACCACAACCCCTTGCAACTCGACTTTACGCGGCGCGGACTGTTCTATATGTTTTCGATTATTCCCGCCGTTTTGAATTTGCTTTCGCTCGCGCCGTTCTCTTTTTATAAGCTGAACGAAAAAAGAATGGCGGAAATTCAAGCGTCGTTAAAGGAAAAACGGGAAAAAGCGGGCGCGAAAAGCGATTAGCGGTTATTGATAGCGGTCGGCGATAGGCGGTTATTGATAGCGGTCGGTGGTTATTGATCCGTGATCGGCGTTTCACTGTCCTTAAATTCCCCTCCGCGGGAGGGGTGTAGGGGTGGGGCGGCAGATTTTAAATAGCGGTCGGCGGTCTGTGATTAATAAAGGGTGTTTAATGATCGGCGTTTCACTATCCTTAAATTCCCCTCCGTGGGAGGGGTGTAGGGGTGGGGCGGCAGATTTTAAATAGCGGTCGGTGATCGGCGGTCTGTGATTAATAAAGGGTGTTTAATGATCGGCGTTTCGCTATCCTTAAATTCCCCTCCGTGGGAGGGGTGTAGGGGTGGGGCGGCAGATTTTAAATAGCGGTCGGCGGTCGGCGGTCTGTGATTAATAAAGGGTGTTTAATGATCGGCGTTTCACTATCCTTAAATTCCTCTCCGCGGGAGGGGCGCGGGGGGTGGGGCGGCGGAAATAATACCGCTAACCGCCGGCAACTAAAACAAGGGGGACGTATATATAATGAAAAAAATTATTTTGCTTGCGATAGCCGTAATTTTATGCCTTTCTTTTGCGGGTTGTTCGATGGAAAACGGCGCGGACGAGGTAAAAAAAGAGATTGACGGCATTGCCGAAGCCTTTAAGAGTCAGACGGATTATACCGCTAAGGAGACGTTCTATTCGGAGCGTTTGACGAATTTCGACTACGAAAAAGGGTTAATGCCCGCCGATAAAACGCCCGCGGAGGACAAAATTTGGGATAAAAAAGAATCGGACGGCGACGGGGGCGTGAGATTGAGGACGCTTATTTCGGAGGAAATCGACCTTGACGCCGTATATGAAAGCAATATCAGACGCTGGTTCGGCGAAAAGGTCGTAACTTTTACGCTGTTGAAGGTCAAGGCTTTGGACGGAGATGATTACGCGCCTTTCAGACGATCCGCCGCGGCGTCGGGCGAGGGCGAGGACTTCGCCGTCGATTGGGAGCGCGCGGATTCGCTTTTGATTGTTACCGTGTCGTATACCGTCAAAAAAAATAGGCTCGTCAAAGCGGAATTTTTGACCGAAACCGTTTCGTCGTATCAAAAAACGACGACTCAAATCTGGGACGGCAAAACCGTAACGAACCGATACGGAGGACGCACCTACGCCGAAAAAATTATAATCGATATAGAATATTGAAAGCCTTGAACGGAATATTTGGCGGTATGTAATTTTGGAATTTATATTAGCGTTACGGAAAGTCCGACGGTATGAAAATTCGGATTTATTCCGATAATACGGCTTTATGACAAGTCCAACATAAAAAGGAGTGTTTATGGCGGTTCCGATTCCGCAATATTTACGGCAAATAGGGGTGTTTCGTTCGGCAAAGGACGAGAACCTAACTTTTTCGATTCGGTGTACTTGCGGCGGCGAGACTTTTACGCTTTTGAAAAACGTTCCGAAAAAAGCGAAGTTGTCCAAGGAAGACCGGGAAAAAGTTTCGGCGACAAAAAAATGGGAGCGTGAATTTTATAAGCGCATAGCCGGTCTGCCGTTTAGATGCTCGATTTCCGATCAATGTTTAGAGGACGGAGGACGGAAAATCACCGTTTCCCGCCGTTCAAAAAACGGCGGTATTTATGAAACGCATACGTTTAAAAAAGGCGGGATTCCCCTCGGGTTTAACGAGATGAACGCGTTGTGTCCGGAGGATTATACCGTTATTATAAAGGCGGTTTGCGATCGCTGCAAAAAGGAACATTTGATCTTTGACAGCAGGGTTCACGGTTGCGACGCGGCTGAAAACGACAAAAAAGACTTGGAGGAATATCTATTTAAGACAAGAAACGAAAGGGTAACGGTTGAAATTTCGATAAAAAATTATTGGGACTTCGAGGACGTAGAGGGAAACGGAAACGAAGGTTTTACCGCCGGCGGCTATTCCGATATGTTCAACTATATTTCGATCCGAGCGGTAACCGCGGACGGCAAAAAACTAAACGTTCATCGGGACGAATTGGGTTGAGAAGCGGAAAATTATTTGGGATCAAAGAGATTTTAGCGGAGATTAAAAGGATAAGGATTTTAATATGTAAATCCATAGACAAACGGCGTGTCGTATGTTATAAGTATTAAAATTCAAAAAGATATTGTTTTCATATTTATCGTATGTTTGCTATTTATTTTGCAAAAAAAGTATTGGAAAAAATGAATTTTGTATTCTTGAATACGAATTGATGAGCGTTTGTACGAATATACAAGCGGTAACATATTTGTGGAATTTATTTCATCGGTCAAAAGAGTGTAAAACAAAATGTTCTTTTCAATACCTAATTGATTATCTAAGAAACGAAGTTTTATCGCAAAAACAACGGACGTTATTTGATAGTCCGGATAGCGTCGTAAGCGGTTATAGAAAAACGTTAGACTTTTAAGACTTAATTAACGGACTGCTTTACTATCAAAAAAAACAAAGGAATTAAAAAAAATGGAACTTACCGCCGCGCTGCAAGAAATAGAGGATTACAAAGGTTATTTGCCGTATGAAGCGTTCGCCGCGATCCGTGGAAACAAAGAGCAAGCGATACCCGAATTGCTCAATTTTGTCAATCCGAAAAGGCAGTCTTTCGGCGAGTTGGTAAAGCGTTGTTTTTACGCTATGTATTTGCTTGCCGAATTCAAAGAGAAAAAAGCCTTTCGGCATTTAGTCAGATATTTATATTTTTCGGGAGATCAAATCGACGGATTGTTGGGAGATTCCTTAACGGAGAATTTTCAGCGTGTGTTGGCGAGCGTTGCGGCGAGGGATAATATCGCCGAATTGGAAGCGGTCGTAAAAGACAAAAGTTATATTTATTTGCGAGAAGTTGCGCGCTGGACACGCTTGTCATACTGTATTTGAACGACGTTATAAGCCTTGACGAAATAACTTCGATGCTGGACGGATTTATAGACGGCGAAGAACTGCCGCAAGGCGGCGAGATGATGCAAATGCTCATCTGTTACGCGGGAGAACTAAAAATCGAACCGCTGCACGAAAAGTGTCTCGCGGCTTTTGATTCGGGTATGTTGGCTGATGAATTTAGGTTGATCGATAGGAAACATTATATCGAATTAATGAGCGTCAATAAAACTCCGGAAGAATTAAAAACCGTTTATAAACGGGAAATTTACAAGCGGTATTGGGACGACACATCGGAAGAAATGAAAGAATGGTCTATGTTTGACGGCAAGGACGATTATAAAGATGATGAACCGCCGCGCGAGGAAAGAATCGGGCGAAACGATCCGTGTCCTTGCGGTTCGGGAAAGAAGTATAAAAAATGCTGCGGAAAATAGAAAAATCTACGATTTTTTTCACATATTAAATTCCAAAAATATTATAGCGTATTCCAAAAAGCGGATACGCTTTTTTTATTATTCCGATTAGGAAAGACAAAGAGATAAAAAGATTGACGATAAAAAATTACGGCAACGGGCGGCAAAAAGATTTTATGAAAACGGGAAAAACCGACGATAAAAAATTACGCGAAACAAACGGTAAATAAATAAAAAAAGGATTGACGATAAAAAAATATAACGGACGGAGAGAAAAGAAATTTAAAGAAAAATTGACAATGTGGACAACTAAACAAATAAAATCAAGCGACAATGAAAATTTTTTAAAATTTTTTAAAAAATTACCGTAAAAACGCTTGACATAGACGACGACGACGACGACGTATACTTTATATAGCCATTATTGGTAAAAAAAACTGTGGAGGTTTTGTGGTATATGATTACAAAATGCTATATTCATTCAGAATGTGAGGCGGTTGGAATTTGCTCTCGTTGCGGTAAGCCTATTTGCAAGGATTGCCTTGTTGAAGTCAAAGGAAAAAATTTTTGCAAGAATTGTCTTGATTTTGTGTTTGACGAAAACAAATCCGACAAAGACCGGCCGATTGTGTTTATGAACGCGGGAGGCGGAGGAGCAAGCAGTTCATCAAGTTCCGCTTCAAGTGCCGCCGCTTCGGACAGAGGAGTCGTTCCTCCTTATCCCGTCAACAGCATAGGCGTACACATTATATTGTTTTGCTTTACCGCGGGATTAGGAAATGTTATTTATTATTTATGGGTAAAATCTCGGCAAGAAGAATGGAAGAGGACCTACGGCGGCAGGTAACGCTTGCAAATATAATTTGTCTTAACAATAATCGAGCAAAAAAACGAAATATAGCGACATAAGATAAATTCGATAGACAATTTTTTAAAAAGATAGTATAATTGTATAAGTATAATTATACTATCTTTTTTATATTTATAGACGGGTCTTTTTTATTCGCGGAAGGGTATACGAAAACATTAAGAGAACGTCATACGGAAACGCTTTTTAAAAGCGGCGGGCGGAAAACGTTTAAACGGTATGCGAAAACACCCGCGGAACGGTATACGAAAAACGCTTGCTTAAACGGTATGCAAAAATATTAGGAGAACGGTATGCAAAAATACAAAGTGCCGAAAGGGATGCTCGATTATCCGCCCGACGCGTGTTATGTCAAAAACGCGGTCGAGGAAAAAATTCTCGGCGTTTTCAAATCGAACGGTTACGAGAGGGTTGAGACGCCCGGCATAGAATATCACAACGTTTTTTCTTATAACGACGTGTTCCCTTTGGAGGGCGCGTTCAAGATGAGCGACACGGACGGGAGTTTGATTATTCTCCGTCCCGATATGACGATGCCGCTTGCCAGGCTTGTTTCGACAAAGATGAATCCCGTTCTGCCCTTGAAACTCTGCTATATCGGAAACTCGTTTTCGCTTTTGGAGAGGGAGGCTAGGTATCGCGAGTTTACGCAGGCGGGCTTGGAATTGATCGGCGAGGGGTCGTATCTCGCCGACGCGGAAGCCGTAATTCTCGCCGTCGAGAGTTTGAAAGCCGCGGGGCTGGACGATTTTTTGATCGAACTCGGCAATACGGAATTTTTTCGCGGACTGATAGAGGAATGCGGGCTGGGGAAGCGCGAGGAAGAGGAATTGATCAAGAACGTGGACAAAAAAAATAATTATTCCATAACCGAAACGCTCAAAAAAGCGGGCGCGTCAAAGGAATTGACGGCGGCGGCGGCGGAATTCCCCACGCTTTTCGGGGAGGGCGCGATAAAAAGAGCATTCGGGCTGACGGCGAACAAAAGGAGCGGACGCGCGCTGGACGAATTGGAAAAACTTTTCGGGCTTTTGACCGCTTTGGGGTATGAGAAATACGTTTCCGTCGATTTGGGGCTGATGAACTCTATGAATTTCTATACGGGGACGGTCTTTCAAGGTATTTCGCGCTATTTCGGCGCGGCGATTTTGAGCGGAGGGAGGTATGACAAACTGTATACCCTTCAAGGATCGAGTCAAAATATCCCGGCGACGGGCTTTGCAATCGGCATAAAAAACCTCTTGACCGCCTTGGAGCGGAGCGGAAAGACGTATAAAAAACCCGTGATAGATTATGTCATAGGAGGGCATAAAAGACTTGCCGGAAAAGCGTTTGAAAGAGCGGCGGAACTTACGCGGGCGGGATATACGGCGAGTTGTACGTTTATCACGGACGAAAAGAAATTGAAAGAATACGCTGAAAACGCCGGAGCGAAAAATATTATTTTTATCGATAAATGAACCCCAAAAAAACGCGGTGTAGAACCGCGTAAAACTATATGATATAAGTTATAAAAAAAGGAATTAAGAAAAAATGATTACAGCCGCTCTTGCGAAAGGCAGACTTGCCGATCAAACCATCGAAATTCTCGAAGCCTGCGGCGTCGACTGTGCGGTTTTGACCGAAAAGACCCGAAAATTGGTCTTGACGGAGCCGTCGGGCGCGTTGAGGTTTATTTTCGTCAAGCCCGCCGACGTCCCCGTCTACGTCGAAAACGGAATCGCCGACGTCGGCGTATGCGGAAGCGACACCATTCTGGAAGAGGACAGAAAAATTTACGAACTTTTGGATTTGGGCTTAGGGAAGTGCCGCCTTTGTATCGCGGGATATCCCGATTCGGAGAAAAAACGCGGCGGAGCGGCTTTGCGCGTCGCGACGAAATACGAGAATATTACGCGTGAATACTATCATAACAAGGGCGAAAACGTGGAGATTATCAAACTCAACGGTTCCGTGGAATTGGGGCCGGTTATGGGGCTTAGCGACGTAATTTTGGATATCGTCGAGAGCGGCGGCACGCTGAGAGAGAACGGCTTGACGGTTTTGCACGAGATTTGCCCCGTTTCGGCGCGGCTCGTCGTGAACAAGGTCAGTTTAAAGACGAAATCGGACGAAATAAAGCCGCTTGCGGAGAAAATAAAAAGAGTGATTGAAAATACTAAATAGGGATATTTTAGAATACTAAAACGGGGAATACTAAAATACGGAATACTAAATTATAACGCTAAATACAGAATACTAAAACAGAATACTAAAACGGAACGCCGATTATCCATTACGCGCAAAAAAAACTACGGCGGGGAGGTGTTTAAATGCTTGAAATCAAAACGGCGTACAAAAAAAACAACGATATAAAAAATTACGACAAGGAGACCGCCGCCGTCGACGCGATCATAAAGGACGTTCGCGTGAGGGGCGACGCCGCGCTTTTCGCCTATGCGAAGGAATTTGATAAAGCGGACGTAAATAAGGATACGATCAAGGTTACCGATCACGAAATCGCGAAAGCCTATGATTCGGTCGATCCCGATCTTCTGAAAACCCTCCTGAAATGCAAAACGAACATATTAAAATACCACGAAAGACAACTTTCGGCGGGGGAATTCGACGGCTCGACGGGTTGGAAATTCGCGCCCGTCAAAAGAGCGGGGTTATACGTTCCGGGCGGACTCGCGTCCTATCCGTCGTCCGTTCTTATGTGCGCCTTGCCGGCGGTCGCGGCGGGCGTTTCGGACATAGCGGTCGCCTCGCCGAACGTCAAAAACCCTCTGATTCTCGCCGCCGCGAAAATCTGCGGAATCAATAAAATCTACAAAATCGGCGGAGCGCACGCGATCGCCGCCTTGGCATACGGAACCGAAAGCGTCGAAAAGGTCGACGTTATAGCGGGACCGGGAAATATTTACGTTACTCTGGCGAAAAGAAGGGTGTTCGGCGACGTCGGGATCGATATGCTGGCGGGTCCCAGCGAAATCGCCTTAATCGCGGACGAAACGGCGGACGCGGACTATATAATCGCCGACCTTTTGTCGCAGGCGGAACACGGCGCGAACGGCGAATTCGTTTTGATCACGACTTCCGCCGGTCTTGCCGCCCGTGTCGCGGGGGAACTCCGCGCCGCCGCCGGGAGGACGGACAGACACGACATCACGGAGGCTTCGGTCGACAAGGGCTGTCAGATAATTTTGGTCAAGGATATCAAACGGGCGGTTTCCGTCGCCAACGAGGTAGCGGCGGAGCATTTGGAGATCTGTACCGCGAACGCGTACGAAGTTTCAAAGGGGATTTATAACGCGGGCGCGATTTTTATCGGACATCATACGCCAGTCGCCGCCGGGGACTATTTCGCCGGACCGTCGCACGTCCTGCCCACGAACGGGAACAGCCGTTTTTCGTCGGTTTTGTCCGTAGACGCGTTTTTAAAACGGATTTCTTTGATCGGATACGGCGAAAAACAACTCGAAGACGCGGCGGACGATATAATCAGAATGGCGGAGACGGAGGGCTTTTTCGCGCACGCGGATTCCGTCCGCGTCAGACTTAAAAACTATAATAAACATAAATAGGACGGTAAAACGACGCGAAAAAGCCGTAAAAAAGCCGTAAAAAAGCCGTAAAAAAGGCATAAAAAAGCCGTAAAAAAGGCATGAAAAAGGCGTAAAAAAGGCATAAAAAAGCCGTAAAAAAGCCGTAAAAAAAGCGTAAAAAAATCATAAAAACGGATATGGAATTCATAAAAACGGCGGTAAAAACCGATAAAAACAATGCGGAATTTCAAGGAATGCGGCGCAAAAAAAGGTAAAGATAACGTAAAAAAGTATGGAAAACGAGGATAGAATTCAAGGAATGCGCGGCAAAAAAAGGTAAAGATAACGTAAAAAAGTATGGAAAACAAGGATAAAATTCACGGAATGCGCGGCAAAAAAAGGTAAAAATAACGTAAAAAAATATAGAGAACAAGGATAAATCTCACGAAACGCGAAGGGCAAAAAAGAAAAAAACGATGCGAAAAAATCATAAAAGAACCGTAAAAAAAGTATAAAAACCGATAGGGAATTTTACGGAACGCGGAATTGAAACGGGGAGATTTTTTAAGGGTAGAAAAGCAATGAAAGACATCAAAAAAACGAGTTTTATTGTCGTTACGATAGGGGCGGTTTTGCTTGCCGCGGGGGGCTTGCTTCTTTCGTCATATTTAAAAACGGCGGGATTTGCGATCGCGGGGGCTTCGGTCGTTTTGTACATAGCCTTCCTTTTCGTGCTGAAAAAAGGCAAAGAACCGCTGATCAAACTCGCGATTACGGTGTACGTATTCGGTATTTTTTTGGTCGTCGTCCTGCTGATTTTGGCGTATACGGGGTTCTTAGATTTTTTTGGCGGGCTGAACGAGGGCGAATTAAAGGAATATATAGCGCGGTCGCCCGCGCCAAAACTGATGTTTATCCTTTTGCAATTCTTGCAGGTTACGTTTATCCCAATTCCTTCGACGGCTTCGACCGTCGCGGGCGCGCTTTTGTGGCAGTGGGAGAGCGTTTGGATGACGCTGATCGGGGTTCTGCTCGGCTCGCTTTTGGCTTTCGGGCTGGGACGCTGGCTGGGCGAAAAGGTCGTAAAGTGGATAGTGGGGCAGGAAACGCTGGATAAATACTACGGCTATGTCAAGGGAAAAGACAAAACTTTGCTTTTTTTGATGTTTTTGCTGCCCGTATTTCCCGACGACGCGCTTTGCGTTATGGCGGGGCTGACGAATATGAAGGTTCGCACCTTTATGCTGATGATGCTGATATCGCGGCCTATACAAGCGGTTTCCACGGTCTTTACGACGCTCGTTTTGAAGGATATAACTATCCCTAAGCATCTGCAAATCGCGCTTTGGATCGCCGCGGGAATCGCCGCCGTTTTATTATTCTTTTTCGTGTTTAAAAACGGCGCGAAAATAGAGAAAAAAATGCTGGGATACGCCGACGCGCTGAGGAACAAAAAAGACGAAATCTTGGGAAAATTTAAAAAGACGGCGCTTTATAAAAGGGTGAGCGCGTCCGTCGCAAGGCGGCGCGAAAAGTTTGAAAACGGCGCGTTTTATAAAAAATACGCGGCATGGCGCGCGGAAAAGAAACGTAACGGCGGAGAGGAAAAAGAGGATTCGGACGGAGAGGGAAAAAACGATGAAAACGCGGAAAACGACGGACAAAGCGGAGGATAGAAAGCGCGTAAAACGAGGTATGAAAATATCAAAAGGCGCGTAAAAATAATGTAAAAAAACGCGGTATAGTACCGCGGAAAGTGTATGATATAAGTTATAATCGTACAGTCGGGCAAATTAAAAACTCTAATCGACCGCCCCACCCCCTACCCCCCTCTTAACGAGAGGGGAATAGCGGAAAAAATTGAAGATTCGGGCAAGCGGAAATGATAAATTAAAAGTTCTAATCGGTCGCCCCACCCCCTATCCCCCTCCCACGGAGGGGAATAGCGGAAAAAATTGAAGATTCGGGCAAGCATAAATTAATAAGATAAAACAAAACAAATAAAACAAAACAAATAAAGTAAATAAAATAAAGCCAAACAAATAAAACGAATAAACAAAAACTAAAAAAGAGAGAATAAAACAAATAAATAAATAAAAAAATCTTAAAACAAAACGACGGATAAACGATACAAAAAAAAGGTGAAAATTATGCACGCTAAAAATAAAAATATCATTCTGACGGGCGACAGACCGACGGGAAAACTGCACATCGGGCATTTCGCGGGCTCGTTAAAACGCCGCGTCGAACTTCAAAATTCGGGCGCGTTCGACGAGGTATATATTATGATCGCGGACGCGCAGGCGTTGACGGACAACGCGGACAATCCCGAAAAAATCCGCGCGAACGTTACCGAGGTCGCATTGGACTATCTCGCTTGCGGACTCGATCCGTCGAAATCGACGCCGTTTATTCAGTCGCAAATTCCCGAACTTACGGAATTGGCGTTTTATTATATGAATTTAGTTACCGTCGCGAGGCTTCAACGGAATCCGACCGTCAAAGCCGAAATCTTAGCGCGGAACTTCGAGGCGAGTATACCCGTCGGATTTTTTACCTATCCGATAAGTCAGACCGCGGACATAACCGCGTTTGACGCGACGGTCGTCCCCGTGGGCGAGGACCAACTCCCGATGATAGAGCAAGCGCGCGAAATCGTCAGGAGTTTCAATTCGATTTACGGGAATACTCTCGTCGAACCGAAAGAACTTCTGCCCGAAAATTCGGTTTGCGGACGTCTGCCCGGCACGGACGGAAAGGCGAAAATGAGCAAATCTTTGGGGAATTGTATATATCTTTCGGATTCGCCGGACGAAATTAAGTCGAAAGTTATGAATATGTATACCGATCCGAATCACCTGAGGGTTGAGGACAAGGGCGACACAAAGGACAATCCCGTGTTTATATACCTCTCGGCGTTCGCGGACGACGGGCATTTCGCAAGATATCTGCCCGAATACGAAAACCTTGCCGCGCTGAAAGCGCACTACGAAAGGGGAGGACTCGGCGACGTCAAAGTCAAGAAATTTTTGAATAACGTTATGAACGAGATCTTGGAACCCATCAGACTGCGCCGCATAGAATGGGAAAAACGCCTTCCGGAGGTGTATGAAATCTTGAAAAAAGGGAGTTTAAAGGCGCGCGAAACGGCGGCGGGAACGGCGGACAGGGTTAAAGCCGCGTTGAAAATAAATTATTTTTGTTAGCGGTTATCGGTCGGTGAAGGCGGAAATTCAGCGGTCAGCGGTCGGTATAGTCCGGCAAATTAAAAATTCTAAGCGGACGCCACGCCCTTGGAATCGTCGAGTAAACTTGAACGGATTTTAGAATGCGTCTTTTTTGCCATAAACCGCCTTGTGTTTTTGGCAATAGCGAATGCTATTGCCTGCAAAAACAATTCGGTTTCTATCTAAAAAATCCGCTATTCAAAATTCGTTCC
>JAISNN010000004.1 GCA_031276195.1 Clostridiales bacterium | reverse complement strand
AAAGCGCGGCATTTAACGTAGAACAATAAATTTTGCTTTTGCAAAAAAACCTCAATATTCAACATTTTCTTTCATATAATGTAGTATCCCTTAATTTTTTGTCGGAAGCGGCGATTTTTTTAGGGGGATGCTATTTTTTTTATGGAGATTTATAGTTATGTTTTTTAACGGCTTGTTGTCTTTGCTCCGCAATATATTCTTTACGTCCTACATAGAACACAAAAACGCCTTCCCGAAACCGCTTCCGAAAGAAAAGGAGGAGGAATACATAAAACTCGCCGCCGCGGGCGACAGGGAAGCGCGCAATATGCTGGTCAGCCACAATATGCGGCTGGTCGTGCATATCGTCAAAAAATACGGGAATTATAACGACCAAGAGGACTTGATTTCGGTCGGAAATATCGGACTTATGAAGGCGATTAACAGTTATTCGCCCGAAAAAGGCACGGCTCTCGTTACTTACGCGGCGCGCTGTATCGAAAACGAAATCCTTATGGTTCTCCGTTCGTCCAAAAAAACGGGGAAAAACGTCTCTCTTTTCGACCCGATCGGCAGGGATAAGGACGGGAACGAAATCACCGTCGCGGAAACGATCGTAGATCCCGGAATAGGCGTGTTCGAGGCGGTGGACAAAAAAATTAAGCGCGAAGACCTAATCGCGCTGATCAAAGAAATCTTGACGCCGCGCGAGTATGAAATCATCAGACTGCGCTACGGTTTGAGCGGCGACGGAACGAAAACCCAAAAAGAGATCTCGTCGGGGCTTTCGATATCGCGTTCGTATGTTTCGAGAATCGAAAAAAAAGTTTTGGCAAAAATAAAAGACGCGTTGACGGATAATAAAAGATTTGAGAATTAGCGGGCGGGGGACGGCGTTGGATTTTGTGACCGGCGGTTAGTGAATGCGGAAATTTAGAGGTCAGCGGTCGGTTGTTAGCGGAAGTGAAAAAATTATTTAATAGACGGCGGTCATTAAATTTGAATTGCCGATTTCTAATAAATACCGCACCGACGCTGATAAATGCCGCCGCTAATCATCGGTAAATACCGCTAACTATCGTCCGCTAAATTCACGGACGGCTTAAATTTAATAATGCCGTCGTTCAATTCGGGGCGTTGTCCGACGAGTGTTTTATACCAATCCGCTTTTTCCGCGTCCTCCTTAGAGTATGCCGAAAATGTCAAAGAGGTAAGATTTTCATCGAAAGCGGAGGGCGCGGCGGAGGTCAGTTTCGCGCTTTCGACGGTGATTTTGACAAGGGACGGGCAACCCGAAAACGCGTATTCTTTTATCGTTTCTATATTTTCGCCGACCGTAACTTCTTTGAGCGACGGACAGCCGAAAAGGGCGTACTCGTGAACCGTTTTGATTTTTCCGCCGATTTTGATCGTTTCGATACGGTTTTGCGCGCCGCCGCCCGCGTCCTTAAAGGCGTTTTTCGTAATATTTCCGTTGACCGTGAGTTTTGTCAGCGTGTCCGGAATTTTTGAATTGTCGTCGCCGAAAATGTAGCAAAAACGCGCCTTGTCGAAGTTTTCGGCATTCGCGTCCGCATTTTCCGCGTTCGCGCCGATAAAGGGAAGCGTCAATTCTTTAAGGCGGGTAAGATCTTTTAAAACACCCTTAGGCATTTCCTTTACGCCGCCGGGAACGGACAGAATTTCGACGAAATCCTTGTTCGCGAAGGCGTTTTCCGCGATACTTTTCACGGGCTTATAGTCGTATTCCTCGGGTATTATATACGAAACGTAACCGGGTTTGACGGATGAAAGTTCGTAGGCGTTGTCCTTCAAGGTGAATTCAAAAAAGCGGTCGAATTCCTCGGTTTGAGAACCTTTTCCCTCCTCATCCTTTTCCTTATCTTTGCCCGTATCTCCGCCTCCGCCGCCTAAGGCAATCGACAAGACTATGCCGCCGACGATGAGCATAACCAAAACGGACGACAAAACCGCTACGAGTTTTGTCCTGTCGGCGCGCCGAAAAAAAGCCCTTACGCGCTCTTTGAAGGGTATGCCTTCGAGTTTTTTTCTTTCCTCGGGGGGGAGTTTGCGCCAATCGCGCCGCTTTTGCCCCGAGACGGGACGCCAAAATTTTATCTTTCCCGAATTGAAACCGCCGTTTGTTTTTGCCACCGCATTTTACTCCGGTTTTTTGTATTTTTTTGATAGTGTGAATTTGATTTTTTACGCCGTTTGGCGGAATGTTTTTTAGGCTATACAATATATCATACGCTATATCGTTTTTCGCGGTATAGTACCGCGTGTTTTTTAATATTTTTATCCGATTTTCGGAAGGGACGCAAAGCCTCTTTCCAAATCTTCGTCCGTGGGGATTTTGTCGCTCATCGTTCCGTCATTATACGACATATACGCGCTCATATCAAAATATCCCGTTCCCGTCAAGCCGAAAAGGATTGTCTTTTTTTCGCCCGTTTCGCGGCATTTTACCGCTTCGTCGATCGCGGCTTTTATGGCGTGCGAGGATTCGGGGGCGGGGAGAATTCCCTCCACCTTTGCGAACGCCGTAGCCGCCTTAAAGACTTCAGTTTGAATTTCGGCGCGCGCTTCTATATACCCGTCGTCGTAAAGTTTGGATATGATCGGGCTCATACCGTGATAACGCAGTCCGCCCGCGTGATTCGCGGAGGGGATAAAGCCGTTGCCCAAGGTGTACATTTTGAGGAGGGGAGTAGTCTTTCCCGTGTCGCCGAAGTCGTATGCGAAGCGTCCGCGAGTCAAAGACGGACAAGACGCCGGTTCGACGGCGATAAAGCGCGTGTTTGATTTTCCGTTTATTTTGTCGCCGATAAAGGGCGAGATAAGACCGCCGAGATTCGAGCCGCCGCCTGCGCAGCCGATGATTATGTCGGGCTTGATACCGTATTTTTCAAAGGCGGCTTTGCATTCCTGACCGATGAGGGATTGATGCAGCAAAACGTGGTCGAGAACGCTCCCCAATACATAGCGGCATTTGTCCGTTTTGACCGACGTTTCGATGGCTTCGGATATCGCGCAGCCCAAAGAACCGCCGGTATCCGGATCGTTTTTCAGAATACTCCGTCCGACGTCCGTCGTATCGGAGGGGGACGGAACGAGTTTCGCGCCGAAAGTTTCGATAACCGCTTTTCGGTAGGGTTTTTGAATGCTGCTGACTTTGACCATATAGACCGTTAGATCAAGTCCGAAAAACGCGCACGCCATAGACAAAGCCGTTCCCCATTGTCCCGCGCCCGTTTCGGTCGTCAGGGAGGTCAGCCCTTCGGCTTTCGCGTAGTAGGCTTGCGCGGCGGCGGAATTGAGTTTATGCGAACCGGAGGTGTTGTTGCCCTCGTGCTTATAATATATTTCCGCGGGGGTGTTCAAAGCTTTTTCCAAAAAGCGCGCGCGAATGAGGGGAGAGGGACGCGTCGCCCGATAAAAATCCAAAAGCCCGTCCGGAATTTTAATCAGCCGCGTGGAAAAATCCAATTCCTGCTTGACAAGTTCCTTGCAAAAAACGGGTTCCAAATCGGCGGGCGTACACGGTTTCAGCGTACCCGGGTGGAGGAACGGTTCGTGTTGGGCTTTCATATCGGCGCGGACGTTATACCAAAATTTCGGCGTTTCGTCTTCGGAAAGGCTTAACCTTGTCGGAATGTGTTTTTCGTTCATTGATTTCATATCTCCTTAGAGTGCATATTTTGAAACGGAAACAGTATTATTTTCCATATTACTTTCCATTATATCATATTTTTACTATTTATTCAAGAAAAAATTCAAAAAATTCAAGTATTTATTCTTTTTACTTAAATACCGTAAGATATTGACAAGGATTGAATTCCCGTCTATAATATAAACGGTATTAAATACCGAATAC
>JAISNN010000046.1 GCA_031276195.1 Clostridiales bacterium | reverse complement strand
TAAAAGCCGCACTATGGTGGATTTGACAATTAGGTTGTGGAGCGCCTTGACGCAACCTGAAGTCTTTGAAAAATGGCAAAGTCAAATGTTGTATCTCTTTAGGTGAACACTCTCTTATTATTTATATGTAAAAACGTATCGTTAGACTTGCGGAAACGCTGTCGATAGCCGTTTTTACGTTTCTGAATTTTTATTTAAATTGAAATTTAAAATTTTAAACGGGTTATCGTTTTTTGTTGCAAATTTTTCTAAAAAGAGTTATGATATTATATAAAGCATAAGCGATGTTGTGCGGGCTATTCAAAAAATATACGACGGCGAATCGGTCAGTCGGACGGCGTAACTTGCCGCACGCACTATTTAAAAAAATTACAAAACGGCTAAGCGATATGAAAGTATGAAACGGCGAACCGATAGAAAAATGAAAAACGGTAAGCCGATATGAAAGTATGAAACGGTGAACCGACAGAAAAATGCAAAACGGCTAAGCCGATATGAAAGTATGAAACGGTGAACCGATAGAAAAATGCAAAACGGCTAAGCGATATGAAAGTATGAAACGGCGAACCGATAGAAAAATGAAAAACGGTAAGCCGATATGAAAATACAAAACGGCGGACGGAAAAACGAGGAGGGTATTGGTTTTATGGAATACGGTTTCAGCGGAAAAATGAACGGTTTGCAAGCGAATGCGATCAGGGAGATTTTTAAATACCTTTCGGATCCCGAGATGATTTCATTCGCGGGCGGAATGCCGAACCGCGCCGCTCTTCCCGCGGAAATCTTGAGCGAGTTGTCCGCGAATATCTTTCGGAGCGGCGATATATACGGGATTTTGCAATACGGCGCGACGGAGGGCTATATGCCGCTTCGGGAAAGTTCGATCGCCTTTGCGGCGCGGTCGGGCATTACCGGAATCGGAATCGAAAATACGCTGATCATATCGGGCGGTCAGCAGGGAATCGATCTAACCTGCAAAATTTTTCTCGACAAGGGCGATTGCGTTTTAGTCGAGGATCCGACATATTTGGCGGTCTTGCATATCTTAAAGACGCACGAAGCGAAAGCCTACGGAGTCAAGGCGGACGAAGACGGTATGGATATAGGAGATTTGGAGGAGAAAATCAAGAGGTATAAACCAAAATTTATATATGTCGTTCCGACTTTCGGAAATCCCACGGGAAAGACCTACTCATTGGAAAGACGCAAAAAAATTCTCGAAACCGCCCTCAAATATAACGTCGTGATTTTGGAGGACGACCCGTATTCGCATCTGCGCTTCGACGGGGAATCCGTTCCTTCGATTAAAAGTCTCGACAAAACGGGAAGCGTCATATACAATACGAGTTTCAGTAAAATTATTTCGCCCGGCTTGCGCTGCGGAGTTTGTATCGCCGACCCGAAGATCATAGCGAAAATGACCCTTTGCAAACAGGCGGCGGACGTTCATACGTCCTCGCTTTCGCAGGCTCTCTCCGACGCTTTTTTTAGGGGAGGATATCTGGACGGGCATCTGAAAAGTATTCTGCCCGTGTATAAAAATAAGAAAATCCTTATGAAGGACGCGATAAAAAAATATATGCCCGAGGATTTTAAATCGACCGATCCTAAGGGAGGGCTTTTTATATTCGGCGAATTCGGGAACGGAATAAACACGGCGGACTATTTTTATAAGGCGTTGAAAAATAAGGTCGCGTACGTCAACGGCGCGGACTTTTTTGCGGACGGAAGCGTACTTAATACATTGCGCTTGAATTTCAGCAACAGTTCGGACGAACAAATCGACGTCGGAATGAAAAAATTAGGCGATATTTTTAAGGGTAATTTGTAATTTTTGAATTCGGGAAAGCATAGATAATCCGGTGATTTTTTGCGGAATAAAAAACATAAAAAAGGTAAAATTTTGCGGTATAGTACCGCGAAAAACGAGATATAAAAACAAAGAAATTTCAAGGACGGGCGAACCGTGAAAAAGGATTAAAAACAAAAAAATTCACGGCATAGTACCGCGAAAAAAAGAGATAAAAAGCGATAAACTTCACGGCAAAGAAACTGCGGAAAAACAGATATAAAAACAAGCAAATCCGGCGGTGCTATACCGCGAAAAAAAGAGATAAAACAAATGAATTTCGCCTTAAACGGCATACGAAAAAAAGGGAGGGCAAATGAACGTGAAAACCAACGTTATCGATACCTTGAAAGCCAGAGGCTTTATCAAACAAACCGTATACCCGGAAGATCTTTATAAACTTCTCGGCGAAAAATCCGTGAGTTTTTATATCGGCTACGACCCGACCGCGGACAGTCTGCACGTCGGACATTATCTGACCCTTATGGCGGCGGGATTTATGCAGCGCGCCGGACATAAACCTATCATTTTGATAGGCGGCGCGACCGCTATGGTCGGCGACCCGTCGGGCAAGACGGATATGCGGAGCATGATGACGGACGAAACGATCAACCGTAACGTCGAAGGCCTTAAACGTCAAATGTCGAGGTTTATCTCGTTCGAGGGCGAAAACGCCGCGACCGTCGTCAATAACGCCGATTGGATTTTGAACGTGAATTTTATGGATTTTGTCAGGGATATCGGCGCGGAATTTTCCGTCAATAAAATGCTTACCGCGGAATGCTTTAAGTCGAGAATGGAAAAGGGCGGTTTGACCTTTTTAGAGTTTTCATATATGCTCCTCCAAAGTTACGACTTCTTGACGCTTTTCAAAAAATACGGCTGCGTTTTGCAGTGCGGGGGCGACGATCAGTGGTCGAATATGCTCGCGGGCGCGGATTTGATCAGGAAAAAATTGGCGAAGGACGCGTATGTTATGACGTTCGAACTTTTGACGACCGCCGACGGCAAAAAAATGGGCAAAACTATGAAAGGCGCACTGTGGCTGGACGAAAAAAAGACTACGCCTTATGAATTTTATCAATATTGGAGGAATATCGAGGATCAGAGCGTCGAAAAATGTATGAAGTTTTTGACATTTATGGAGTTGGATAAAATCGAGGAATTGACGAAATTTAAAGACGAGAGAATTAATACGGCGAAAAAGGTTTTGGCATACGAAATAACGAAGTTGATTCACGGCGAGACGGCGGCGAACGAAGCGGAAAAACAAGCGTTGGCGGCCTTTTCAAACAACGCCGATGATATGCCCGCGGTGAGCGTCCCGAAGGGAACGCTTAGAATTACGGATATTCTTGTCGCGGCGAAACTTGCGGCGTCGAAGGGTGAGGCAAGGCGGCTTATCGAGGGCGGCGGAATTAAAGTCAACGACAAAAAAATCGACGACGTGAATTATGAGGTTTCGGAGAAATTGCCGGGTGAGGGCTTTGTTCTCCACAAGGGAAAGAAGGCGCACGTTAAAATAATATCCGAATAAAAAACGTTTTAAATACGGCAAACGGAAGGCAATAAAAGGCGCGTTATACGACGCTGAAAGAGCGGAGAAAAAACGGCAAAATGTAACGGAAATATTTTTTAAACGGCGGCGCAAAAGCGCGGATCTATACCGCGGAAAAAGCGTATAAAAGGCGACAAAAAACGGCGGAAAATGGCAGTTTTAAAAATGAGTGATAAAAATCGGTATAAATCCGAATCGGTCGCCCCACCCCTTGCCCCTCCCACGGAGGGGAATAGCGGATAATTAGGGAAGTTCGCCCCACCCCTTGCCCCTCCCACGGAGGGGAATATAAGGAAAGGAATTTACGGTAACTACCGCTTTATCACACATTTTTAGAAATATCAAAAATATTTTTTTAAACGGCGGTCCCAAAACCGCGGATATATACCGCGGAACACGCGTATAACAGGTGACAAAAAACGGCGAAAAATGACAGTCTTAAAAATGAGTGATAAAAATCGGTATAAATCCGAATCGGTCGCCCCACCCCTTGCCCCTCCCCCGGAGGGGAATAGCGGATAATTAGGGAAGTTCGCCCCA
>JAISNN010000045.1 GCA_031276195.1 Clostridiales bacterium | reverse complement strand
TCAACGGCATTTCAATCCCGTTTTCTTGCTTTTCTTTCGCGGCTTTCACTTCTTTTTTCACCGTTTTCAACGGCTTTTCAAGCACGTTTTCTTGCTTTTCTTTCGCGGCTTTAACTTCTTTTTTAACCGTTTTTAAAGGCTTTTCAATCCCGTCTTCTTGCTTTAATTTTACGGTTTTCACTTCTTTTTTTGCCGTTTTCAACGGCTTTTCAATCTCGTTTTCTTGCTTTTCTTTCGCGGTTTTCACTTCTTTTTTCACCGTTTTCAACGGCTTTTCAATCCCGTTTTCTTGCTCTGACATATACTTTTCGAGGTTTTTTCCGTCGCTCCAAAGTTTTTCCAAGCAATAAAAAAGCCTCATATCGTCCAGCAATATATGCAAAATAACGCTGCCGTAGTCATAAACCACCCATCTCGCGTCTTTCAAACCCTCTTTCCGGATTGCAAAAACGCCCTTTTCCTCCATTTTTTCCTCAACGTATTCGGCGAGCGCTTTGACGTTCGTCGTGGACGTTCCGCCCGCGATTATAAAATAATCGGCGAGAACGGTCAATCTTTCCACGTCGAGGATTGTTATATCCGCGGCTTTTTTGGAATCCAAAATGCGGCATATATTGTTTTTTAATTCTTGCGATGTCATCGGTTGCTCCTTAAATTTTTTGATATTTTATATTGTCATAAATTTTACGGGATTCGGATTTTTCGCGCTTCCTTTGCCCTTAAATTTTTTGATATTTTATATTGTCATAAATAGTATTCCGCCGCGTCCTTGGTCAAACCGCCGACGTCTCCGCGCTTTTCCGATATGTGTTTATAATTCGTCTTGAAACATTCCAAAAAGCCTTCGTCCAAGCCGTTTTTGACCGCCGCGCGAATCCCGCCGACACCTTCGTAATCGCGTCCGCTCTCGATTTTATCCGCGGTATAGATCAACTTTTCAAGCGGACTCATACGGGGTTTCGCGGTCGTGTGAAAGCGTACCGCCCCGAGGATGTTTTCGTTCGTTATCCCGAAAACCTTCTCGGCGATTTCCGCGCCCGTATATTGATGCAAGACCGCCGCGGGAACGTCCGCGGGCGCGCGGTATTCCGAATTTTTGAGTTTTTCGTAATACTTCGCGTCGATTTTGCCGCGCCTTTTTTCCAACCATTCGCCGTCGATTTTTAAAACCGCCGTTTTGATATTTTTACCGTAAAAGTCCTCCGCAGCCCGCGTTTCGTTCTTTAATTCCGTAAATTTTATTTCCTTCGCCGCGTCGTGAAACAACGCCGATAAAAAAACTTCCGGACAGTCCAGCCCGAACCTCTCGTTCTCCTTGACCGCACATAGAACCGTCCGCTTTATGTGGTCAAAAAGTCCCTCGGAACAAAGCCCTCCGACAAGCCTCACCGCGTCCTCAAAACCGCGGTATAGACCCGCCCTTGAAATGATCTCTGGAACCCCTTTCGGCAGGTATTCCGATGCGTCAAGCCCTAAGGCGATAAGCGTCCTGATATACGCCGACGACACGTCCGCCTCCTCTATATCCGATATAAAAATCCGCGCGCCAAGCCGTTTTTTTAAAAACTCCGCCGCCTCTCCGACGTCGCTTCCCGGACGCTTTACGACGGCGACGGACGCCGCCGCGGTGATTTTTTCGGGATTTTTCCACGTCGAAAATTCCCTAAGAGAGTCGCCGCCTACTATATAAAAAAGTTCCGCGCGCGGATATTTTTCCGCGATTTCGCGAACGGTTTCAAACGCATAGTTGCGTTTTTTTTCGTTATATTCCATCAAGGAAATTTCGATTACGCAATTTTCACTTCCGTCTTTTTCACCGCCCGAATATTTATTTATTTCGTCTTTCCCGCGACCGTCGATACTCTTTTCGCATTGTTCCGCGTTTTCAAAAGGCGCGGTTTCGCGTACGCCTACGCTCTTTTCGCATTGTTCCGTATTTTCGCAAATCACGGTTTCGCGTACGCTTACGCTCTTTTCGCATTCCTTCACGTTTCCGGAAATCGCGGTTTCGCGTACGCTTACGCTCTTTTCGCATTGTTCCGCATTTTCGCAAATCGCGGTTTCGCGTGCGCTTACGCTCTTTTCGCATTGTTCCGCGCTTTCAAAGGACGGACGGTCGCTTTCGCTCCCGTTTCCGTCTTTTTTTCCGCAACCGCTAAGAGCGGCTTTCAGCATTTCGACGCGCTCAAAAAAGTTGTTTTCCGGCATATCCTTGTGCGGCGGATTAAAAGACGGAACAACGATAAGCCTCGATAAGCACAGTTCCCCGATAATTTTTCTGCAAATTTCCGTATGGCGGATATGTACGGGGTCGAACGCTCCGCCGAATATACCAATCCTCATATATTTTATTATACCAAAAAACTATAAATTCAATTAATTTCAACGCGTTTAGATTCAAATTTAATCAACCGCCATCGCTTTTTTCTATTCGGCCGCCTTACCGCTCACGCGAGATAGGAATAGCGGATAATAAGCAAAATACCCTCAAAATGCGCCGCTTATCTTATCCTTATTGACGCAAATAGCCAATATCAAACTAATATCGTTTACCGTTTTACGGTTCATTTTTATCCTTTTTATCGTTTATAACCGCATAACGAACTATCGTCCTATACTCTCCCTTTATGAACATCGCGTCGACGGAAGTCCCCTCGTATGTCATACCGAGTTTTTGCATTACTCTGCCCGACCGCGGGTTTTCTTTGCGGTGATACGCCTCGACCCTATGGACGCGCAATGTGTCAAAAAGGAAATCTATAACCGCCCTCATTCCTTCCGCGGCGTAGCCCTTTCCCCAATATTTTTTGTTGAGTATGTAGCCTATCTCCGCGCTGTGCGGTAGGTTTTTCGCGTTGAAAACTCCCCCCGTGCCGATCATTTTTCCCGTTTCCTTTAAAACGAAAGCGTAGTCGTAACTCGTCCCGTTCTCATACGCCGCCAGCCTGCCGCTGAGAAAATTCACCGTGTCGTATATAGAGGTATGCCTGTCGAAAAGCATATACTCCACGGTCTCCGCGTCGCCCGCGTATTCAAAAACATCCGCCGCGTCTTCCATAATAAGCGGTCTTAAAATCAATCTTTCGGTCTCCAAAACGGGAGGAAACTTCGACATAATTTAGTTCCTTATTTTTTTGTTTATTTTTTCGGGAGTGTGTTTTTTAAAATCTTTTAACTTGATATATCGTTAAAATGCGCCGCTTCCGTTCCCTATCGTCATTGACGCAAATAATCCGTTCCAAACCGACGTTTCGCCCCACCCCTTTGATCCCCTCCCACGGAGGGGAATTTCCTATATACACGCTTAACGAGAGGGAAATTTACGTATATTGAAACACTGACCGTTAAACGCTATTTTTAACCGCCGCCGATCAACCGATCGCTGAACGCTAACCACTCTTTTAAGCGGTAAACCGGAATCGCCTTTCGTTATGCCAAAAACAATCTTTTTAATCCGCCTTAATTTTAAAGCGGCAAACAGAAATCGCCTTTCGTTATGCCAAAACAATCTTTTTAATCCGCCTTAATTTCAAAGCGGCAAACAGAAATCGCCTTTCGTTATGCCGAATCGGATTATTTTTGAACCGCCTTATATATTTTCTTGAAATCTTCGCGCGTAAAAATCTTCGGAACGGGATAGAGAGGGTTCGCCTCTTTAAAGGCGTTTTCGATCATCGCGTCGATATCTTCGTCCTTTATGCCTTCGATTTTGTCGGGGATATTCATCGCCGCGTTCATATCTTTGATCGCTTCGATAAACGCCGCGGCTTTCTCCGCGTCGCTCCCCCCCGTCAATCCCACGGCGTCGGCGAGTTCCGCAAGCCTCTTATGCGCGCTCTCTCCGTACTCGGTTAAGACATACGGCATAACGACGGCGTTAGCCAGCCCGTGAGGGGTGTTATAGAATCCGCCGAGCGTATGGGCGATCGCGTGGATATTCCCTACGTATGCCCTCGTAAACGCCACGCCCGCCTTAAACGCCGCGACCTGCATATTGCGTCTCGCGCCCAAGTCGCCGCCGTTTTTATACGCCTTTATGAGGTTATCGAATATCAATTTCGCCGCCTCGATAGCGTATTCCTCCGTCTGCTTTGTATTGCTATGCCCTATATACGCCTCGACCGCATGGCAAAGCGCGTCCATACCCGTCGTGGACGTTATGTGCGGAGGCAGTCCCTTGGGCAAAACGGGATCCAAAACCGCGTAGTCCGGAATCAAATGGAGATCGTTGATCGGATATTTTTCGTGGGTTTCGTGATTGGACACGACGGCGGCGATCGTCGCCTCGCTCCCCGATCCGGACGTCGTCGGCACGGCATAGAACCGCGGCGTATCCTTCCCGACCTTCAAAAGCCCCTTCATCTGCCGAATGGTCTTTTCGGGTCTGGCAATCCTCGCCCCCGTCGCCTTTGCGCAGTCCATAGGCGAACCGCCGCCAAGCGCGACTATACATTGACAATCGTTTTCTTTATAGATCTTCACCGCGGCTTCGATATTCGTTATGTCGGGGTTGGGCTGAGTTCCGTCGTAGACCGCGCAGGCAAGCCCCAATTCCTCCATTCCGCTTTGCAAAATCCCCGCGAAACCGAGTTTGACCATATTCGCGTCGGTGATTAGCATAACGCGTTTGAAACCGTGTTCTTTTATGAGCGCGGGCAAGCGCGAGAGAGAACCCTCTCCCTCGATCAGTTCGGGGGTGCGCCAATTAAAAAAATTGACGGCGACTTTGAACAAGTTTTGATAAACTCTGCAATAAACGTTGAAAAGCGACATAACGAAAATCCTACCTTTTTTTATTTTTTTTATAGTGCATAATCTAAGCGCGTAAAGGCGCGTAATATGATTATATAGTATATTATAAATACATTTTAAGATAAAGTCAACACGTTTTTTTAACTTTCGCAATTTATCTTGCAAATTTTTATAATTTATGATAGAATAATTATCGCAAAGCGCGAGAGAGAGCGGCGGCGGCGTTTTGTGCCGAACCGTTTTTCGGAATGCGGAATAAAAGCGGATACGGTTTTTTTTACGGCGGCGCGTATCACGGATTGCGTTTCCGGCGTTTCAAACATACGCTTAAAAAAACGGCGCGCGGCGTTAGTAAACGGCATTTAATATTATATGATTAACGCCCGTTTAAATTCGGAATACCGCATATAATAAAAGCGGTATAGTGCGGCAAATTTAACGCCTATTTACACTCGGAATACCGTATAATAAACGCGGTATAGTACCGCGGATTTAACGCCTATTTACACTCGGAATACTATATAAATAAACGCGGTATAGTGCCGCAAATTTAACGCCTATTTACACTCGGAATACACATAAAAAACAGGGGAATCTTTATGACCTACAAAACGCTGTTCACTCCTCTTTCGATCGGAAATTGCGAGATCAAAAACCGTATCGTTATGCCGCCTATGATGATGGGATTCGGCAGGTTCGACGGAACGCCGACAGACGAAATGACCGCCTATTACGAAGAACGGGCAAAAGGCGGCGCGGGACTTATCGTCACGGAAATCACACGCGTGAACGATATCACGGGCGCGGCGGCTTTCAATCAACTCGCGGTCAGCCGCGATACTCACATCGAACCGCTGAAAAAACTCGCCGAAAAAATTCACGCCCACGGCGCGAAATTTTTCGTTCAACTCCATCACCCCGGTCGGCAAAACGTCGGGCTTGCCGTGGGGACAATCCCCCTTTGCACCGCGCTCGACAAACTTACGCCCGCTTTCGGAAAACTGTTTTTTAAACTCGCGCCCGCGGCGGGACAATTTCTCTTGAAAAAAAATATCGTTCCCGCCTCCGCCGCGCCCTCGAAAGTCAAACCGAGTTATTTTTCGGGCGGCAGGGTTCGCGCCCTCCGGCACGGCGAAATCAAAAAACTTATAAACGACTTTATCGACGGCGCGGAAAGAGTCAAAAAAGCGGGCTGCGACGGGGTGTATATCCACGCCGCGCACGGCTATCTCATTCAACAGTTTTTAAGCCCGTACACCAACAAAAGAACGGACGAATACGGCGGCTCTTTGGAAAACCGTATGCGCTTCGCGGTCGAAATCGTAAAAGGAATCAAAGAACGCTGCGGAGATTTTCCCGTCGTCGTTCGCCTCTCGGTCGACGAGATGTACGACCGCCCGGAATACAAAGACCGCTACGGCATAGATCCGCGGAAAAACGATATAAAACCGCAAGAAAACAATGAGAAATTACGCGATGCAAATCCGCAAAAAAAAGATACGGAAACGCTTGAAAATAATACGGAATTACGCGGTACGGACACGCAAAAAAGAGATACGGAAACGCCTGAAAATAATACGGAATTACGCGGTATAGATCCGCGGAAAAATACCGTAGGATACACCCTTTCCGAAGGCGTCGAAATGGCGAAAATTTTTGAGAAAATAGGCGCGGACGCGATCGACGTCAGTTGCGCCGCATACGACACTTTTAATTACTGGCTCGAACCCTCCTCCTTTAAAACGGGTTGGCGGACGGATATGATCAAAGCGGTCAAGAACGCGGTCAAAATACCCGTCGTCGCCGTAAACCTCCTCCGTACGCCGCAAGACGCGGAAAAACAATTAGCGGACGGCGTTTCGGATTTCGCCGCGCTCGGACGTCCGCATATCGCCGATCCGTACTTCGCCGCGAAAGCCGCCTCGGGACGCGAAAACGAAATCAAAAGGTGCATTTGCTGCCTTTATTGCTTTGAAAGTATGCAAAAAAACGCCTTCGTCGGAAAGAACGGCGAATGCGCCGTCAATATGTCCGTCGGACGCGAAAACCAAACCATAAACCGCGACGGAGGCGGACGGCGCGTCGTAGTCGTAGGAGCGGGCGCGGCGGGTCTGACCGCGGCGGAACTGCTCGCAAAACGCGGCTTCAAAGTCGTCGTATACGAAAAAGAAAACCGCGCCGGAGGACAAGCCGCCCTCGCCGCAAACGAAAAAGAAAAGGAACGTATAGGTCAATGTATCGCCGACCTCGAATACGCCGCGAAATTAAACGGCGCGGAAATACGCTTTAACACGGAGGCGACGCCCGAAATTATCAAACGGCACGACCCTTACGCCGTCGTTATAGCAAGCGGCGGAAAACCCATAATTCCCCAAAATATCGGCGGTATAGATCCGCCATTTACACGCCCGTCGACCGAAGTTTTTAACGGAAAATTTTCGCCGAAATCGCAAAAAATCGCCGTCATAGGATCGGGAATGACGGGGCTGGACGCCGCGCTCGTTTTGGCGAAAAATAATTCCGTTTCCGTGATCGAAATGGCGGACTCCCCCGCTCCGGGTATGTGGATGCAGCACGCCGACGACGTGATCCCGAAACTGAAAGCCCTCGGCGTGAAAATTTTTACGAACCGCAAATTGATAGAAATTCAACAAAACAAAATCAATCAAAATACCGAATCGACTGAAATTCAAAAAAGCATAACCGAAAACACACGGCAAAATCAAGCCGCGGAATGCCGAAATAATTCACTCGGCGCGAAAGCGGCGGCGAACCGCGAATCGACTGAAATTCAAGAAAACCAAGCCGGAAATCAAAATAAAAACCCCGGCGCGATCATCGTCGAAGACACAAAAACAAAGGAAAAATATAAAATAGAAGCCGATGCGGTCGTCATCGCAATGGGCGTAAAACCCGAAAATTCCCTGTACGACCAAATCAAAAACGACCGCGAACGCGTGTTCCTCGTCGGCGACGCCAAAAAATCGGGAAGAATCGCCGACGCGACACATAGCGCGTTCGACGCGGTGAATATGATTTAAAGAAAATAATGTTTAAAATTACACGCTCTATGACAGTCCGACCTTAAATCCCAACCGCCCGATGATTTCCATATCGCCGTCAATACTGATCCCTCCCGTCGTCAACATATCGCCCGTCGCGGCGGCGTTCGCGCCGGACATAAATATTTTTTCGCCCTTATCCGCGAAAAGTCCGCGTCCGCCCGCCATTCTGAGCCTCGCGTCGGGCAGAATAAAGCGGTATATCGCGACCGTTCTTCGGACCTCTTCCTCGGACAGGACGGGTAAATTTTCCGCTTTCGTTCCCTTGATCGGGTTTAGGACGTTTATCGGAACGGATTTGATTTCCAATTCGCGAAGATCGAACGCCATATCGATCCGGTCGTCAAAACTCTCGCCAAGCCCGATAATTCCGCCGCTGCAAACCTCCATTCCCGCTTTTTTCGCCGCCTTAATCGCGGCGATTTTGTCGTCGTAGGAGTGAGTGGTGCAGACATTCGGAAAGAAATTCCGCGAAGTTTCGAGATTGCAGTGATATCTTTTCACGCCCGCCGCCAAAAGTTTTTCAAAGTCGCCGAAGTTCAAAAGCCCGTGCGACGCGCATTTAAAGATTCCGCAAGCCTCGCCGATTTTTTTATAATTTTCGCATACCGCGCCGACCTCCGCGGCGTTCAGAGTACGCCCCGCGGTAACGATCGAAAAGCGGTTTACGCCTTTTTTGTAGTTATAAAGCGCGGCGCGGACGACTTCGTTTTCGTCTAAGAGGGCGTAGGTTTCGCAGGGTATGCGGTTGTGTTTTGACTGCGCGCAAAACTTGCAATCCTCCGAACAGCCTCCGCTTTTGCCGTTTATTATGGCGCACATATCGAACGCGTTTCCGCAAAACCTTTCTCTGATTTGATTCGCGCATAACGAAAGCGCGGTCAAATCCGCACCGACAAGGGCGGCGGCATCGGTTTTCGTGATTTTGTAGCCGCCCAAAACCCTGTCTCTCAGTCCGAAAAGCCCGTCGTTCGGGCTGATTTTGTTTTCACGCGGCATAGTTTTCTCCGTTTTTTCGTCCGTTTTCATATTTTTTTCCTTTTATTTTTTACGGTATTTCTTTCCGACCGCCTTTCGGCTCGCCGGGATAGTTTTTTTATTTCGGTACGGAATTTCTTTTAATCCGATTTTACTCTTATTTACTCTTATCACCTGCGTTCTTTTATTTTTTTGCGGTATTTTTTCAAACTTGCTTGACGCTCATCGCATATGTTTTTTTGTTTCGATAAGGCATTTTTTACGCTTGCTTTAATAAATTTTTTTGTTTCATCTTTTATACGATTTTTATGCGGTACATTTTTTCGTTCGTCTTTCCGCTTTTTGCCGCTATATTCCGCTATATTTTGCGGCAATAGATTTTTTATTCCGAATATCGTATGTTTTGAAAGCGAAACGGCATTAATTCCCGTAATACATCGTCCTTTTCATAATCGGAAAAAGCCTTTTCGCCGCGAACGCCGCCGCGACGCACCACATAAAATCGGTCGGGACAAACACCAAAAAACAATTTACGACAAAAAACCAAAGCCCCTTTTCGGAGCCGAGGTAAAGGCGCGACACAAGATAAAAATACAGTACGCCGAAAAAATACACAATCAAAAGACATACTATCCCCGCAATCAAATACGGAAGCGGCGTAAACTTTTTGACGCGTGAAAAAAACGTGCCTTTCGCGCCGTTTGCCGTGAATTCTCCCTTCGTATTTTCCGAACCGGAAACGTTTAATTCATTCTTTTTTCCGTTTTCGGATTCTTCATTCACGTTTTCCCAAACCGAACCGCTTTCAAAAAATTCCGTATTACCGTTAAACTTCTCTTTTAAACCCTCAGAACTAGAACCGCAAGCCGCCGTTTCCGACATACCGTGAAATTGCCCTTTCCCGTTCTCAAAAACCGAACCGCAAGCCGAAAATTCCGCATCATTCTCTTTTAAATTCCCCGAAACTAAGCCTTTTACGACCGTTTTCGTTTTATCCGCAAACCTATTTTTGAGATATTCCGAAACCGCGCCCGCGGCATAACTCCCGGCAAAAAAACCTATCAAATAGCCGAACCGCGGATTCAAAACGTAGCCGATCCCGCCGCCGCCGTTTGCGAAAACGGGAAGCCCGAGCAACCCCAGCGCAACGTAGATCCCGACGGACAACATTCCTCCCCTTTTCCCGAGCAGAACACCCGCCAAATTGACAAACAAAAATTGCACGGTAAACGGTACGATCGGACCCGGAATCGTGATCTTCGCGCCGACCGCTATCAGCGCGGCAAATAATCCGCAAAAAGCAATTTTTCTGTTGTCAACAGCCTTTTTTTTCTCTTTTTTAACGCCACTTTTCATATTTCGCTCTCTCATAACATCAAGTATAATAAAAATCAAAGGCATTGTCAACTAAAATTTAACGCAACATTGACAATTATATGAAAATTTTAATTTAAATTTTTAAAGAGAATAACATATCGCCATATTTAGTGGTTTAAACGAGTTGCGAATACTATATGTTGTGTATAAATATTCGTTGATTTTTTATTGACATATCGTAAAAAATGTGATATAATCCTTTTAGTAAGTCTTGAAGTCCGCCGAAGCGGGCTTTTGATTCGGGAGATTTGTAGATGAAAGGTTGGCAAATTACTTCAAAGGGCGAATTCGGTCTGATCGAAAAGGAGGCTTCCGTTCTTCTCGACGGTCAAGTCAAGGTCAGGATCGCAAAGGCGGCGATCACCTCCACGGACGGCGCGCTGTATCTCGGGCAGGGCGAATATCCGATTATTCCCGTCCGCGCCGCGACGGGCGTCATAAGCGAATCGATTTCCGACGAATTCAAAAAGGGCGAAAAGGTCGTCATTTCGCCCTATATAAACAATGCCGAGTCTCCGCGCGCCCATTCCCACGCGGATCAAAAAAAGGATATCCTTTTTTCGGATATCGACATAATGGGGGTTACGATCGACGGATTTTTGAGGGATTTCGTCGTTTTGCCGCAGGAAAACGTCGTCCCGATTCCCGACGGAGTGGACGACACCGAGGCGGTTTTTGTCGAACATATCGCTCTCGCGCTGAAAGTTTTGGACGTTTTGGGCATAAAAAACAACGAATACGTCGCGATTTTGGGGGGCAATTCGCTTTGCAACATCTTCGCGCAACTCGTTATGTACTATCACGGAATCCCGATCATCATCGACAACGACAAAGATCTTTTGAATATCTGCCGCGCGAACGGCATCTATTATACGATCAATCCGACCGAAACCGACTGCATAAACCGCGTTATGGAAATCACGGGCGGCAAAATGGCGGAACACGTCGTTTTCGAGTCCCGCGCGCGCCTGCCCTTCTCGTCCGCGCTGTCGCTCGCAAAGAAAAAAGGCTGCGTCGCACTCATGGGCTTCAACATTTTCGCGGACAAAATGGACTTGAATATCACGCCGATTTTGAGAAAACAACTGACGTTTACGGGAATCAATAACGGCTATAACGAAATCGCATCCGCGGTCAATATTTTAGCGAACAAAATTTTGAAATTGAGTCCGCTGATAAGCCACAAAACCACATTCGACGGCGCACCCGAAATTATAAAGGATTTGGCTTTAAATCCGCATAGTTATAGATCGGTTATTATAGAATGACGAGGCGTGTCCGCAGCAAAAAAAACGCGGTATAGTACCGCGGAAAACGTTATAAAAAACAACAAAAAACATCCATAAAACCGCGATAAAAATCGACGAAAAAATAGCGGGAAAAACGCGATAAAAATCGACGGAAAAATAGCGGTTAGCCGTAAAAAATTTACGGGAAACGGCTAAAAACACGCGATAAAAAACCACTGAAAACAACTGAAAATAGCGGTAAATATCTATAAAAGCCGCGGTAAAAAACGGCGCGAAACCGCAGCAAGAGCGATAAACACTAAATAAAACACCTCCGAAAAGGTATAAAAAAACTAAAATGCACGATATCGTATTGAGCAAACTGATAGTCTTATTTACCGTCGAGCAGATGGAATTCCCCGCGACGGAGGATACCCTTCTCGAAGTCTGCACGACCGTGAACGAATGGCTGGAATATTTTGTCTGCAAAACCGCCGTCAAAGAATTGACCGAGTCGGGGCTTTTGTGCAACCCGCAAAACAACAAAAAATTACATTCGATAACCGCCGACGGTTCCGCCTGCCTTTCACATTTTTTTCACTGCATACCCGTAACGCTCCGCAACGAAATCTCCGCCTACATAAAGGAAAACCGCCAAAAATATAAACGCAAACAAGAATATACGGGCGACTATTATAAAAATCTCGACGGAACGTATACGCTCATCCTGAAAATCAACGACTCCATAAACACAATTTTTGAATTGCGTCTGGTCGTCCAAAACCGCCACGACGCGAAATGGATATACAAAAATTGGATCGATAAAGCGTCGCTGGTCTATTCGTCCGTCTATGAAATTCTGCACGAATAACTGCGGATACTATTGAATCCGGCATATAAAAAACATAAAAAACACGCTTTATTCGGCGTGTTTTTTTGATTGCTTTTAAATTACTTTTTTCGCGGTACTATACCGCATTTTTAAAACTGATTTTTTTAAATTTTTATATGCGGTTTTTATCTCTTTTTGGGGACGATATAAAGCATTAGCAAAGTCTGCGTTTTTTGGTTTTTATTGTCCGTTTTTTCGGGCGATATAAAGTACAAGTTTTGTTTTTTTTTGTTTTTTTTAGGCGATACAAAGTACAAGTTTTTCGTTTTTTTGCTTTTTCGAGTTGATACAAAGTTCCCTTTTTAAGCAAACTTCCTTTCGCTTTTGACCGATACCGTTCCGCCGTCGTTTTTGAAATTAAAAGCCGTTCCTCCGCGGTTTCCGTTGTCCCACGCCTTAGATACGTATATATCCCCCGTTTTGACGACCGACGTATACGTTATTCCGTCAAAAAGAACAGAATAGCCGTCGCAATGGTTATGCCCCGTAACGATATGATTCGTACTGCCGAGCCTCTTTATCAGCGCGAAAAAGCCGTCCTTTTCCTTATACTCTTCATAGGACGCGAGCGTCAAAATCTCATAGCCCTTGTCCCCCGACGCGCGGTATGCCTCGCGGAAAGCGAGATATTCGCCGTTCGTATAACCGAATTCGCTTTCGGTGTCGAAAGGATCGGTTCCGTAAATGAACCTATCCTCCGCGGAAGTCAGTTTATTTTCCATTCCCAAGACCGTTCCGGCATAGGTCAGTTTTGCGGCGTAGGTAAACGCGTGGAACGGGATATGCGTCAACAGCATAGTTTCGACGGCGCGCCCCGCCTCGGCGTTCAAGCCTCCGATCACCCATTCGTACCACGATAATTGATTTTCGGTATAGCCCGCGTCGTAGGTCGAATACTGTTTTTTGGGGTCTTTTCTCAACTGCCAATCGCCGAAATCCATAAGAACGAAAGCGTAAATCACCTTGCCCTCTCCGTCTTTTACGGGTATTACGGTGTTGCCCAGCCCGTTGAGATTCGTATAGCCGATATCGAAAACGCAATTTTCCGCGCCCGTCAAAATCTCCGCGACCTTCGCCTTGTCCGCGCGGTTTTCGCCGTCGTGATTGCCCATCGTCATCGTCCAAGGGATATCGAATTGCGCCATAAAGGCGCAAAATTCCTCAAAAATCACGTCGTTCAAAGCGGCGGTTTCGATATCGCCCGTGAGGTATATAAAGTCGGGATCGGTTTCCCCGACCAGCGTTTTTATGTCCGCATATACCAGCGCGTTCTCGACGGTTCCCGCCCAAAAATTGTTCGCGTAAAAGCCGCCGTTTTTGAAATGCGTATCCGTCAGCATAAGGACGTTCAGTTCGCCGCCGTCCTCCGCGGTCAAATAAAAATAGTCGTCCGAATCGAAAACGGCGTCCGCGCTCCACTCCTTCACGGGAACGCTTCCGTAAATGCTCCGGCTTCCGAGTTCGTTTAAAATGAGGCGCGAAACACCGTAAGTTCCGAAAAACACGCCGAAAACGACGGAAAGAACGATCGCCGTAATTTTAAATTTTTTGCTTGTCTTTGCCATAATTAAAATCTCCGAATTTTTTATTTTACCGCTGTTAAGGACTTTTAAACGGATTTTTTGCATTTCAACGTTAACGTTTTTTATAAAAATTTTTTGCATTTCAACGTTAAGCGGTTCTTAAAATGATTTTTTGTATTTTAAAAAATCATTTAAATTCATTGCCGGTAGACTTATCCTATCGCAAGCGTCTTTATTTCAATGCAAAGTACAATTCCGCTCCGCCGCTAAGCAATTTAGGATATTTTGTTTAACGCCGAATAACCTGCATTCCGCCGCTAAACGGTATGTTCTTTATGCCGAAAAATTCGCATTCCGCCGCTAAACGGTATGTTTTTTTATGCCGAAAAATTTTAATGCCGAAAAATAATTTTATCTGCCGCCATCCTTCATCGCTTCGCCGATTTTTTCGACCAGCCCCGCCTTTGCCGCTTCGTTCGCCTGCAAAACCGCGGCTCTTATAGTCCCCGCCTTCGCCGAACCGTGCGCCTTCACGACGACCTTCGACACGCCGACAAAAAGCGCGCCGCCGCTTTCGGTATAGTCGATCTTGCTTTTCATACTTTTTAAGGATTTTTTGATGAGCGCGCCGCCCAATTTCGCGGCTATACCGCCCCCCGTAATCGCGTCTTTCAAAAGTTTCAAGATCGAAAGAGCCGTCCCCTCGCTGGCTTTCAACGCGATATTCCCGTGAAAACCGTCGGCGACGAGAACGTCCGCGCCGCCCGACATAATATCGCGCGCCTCCATATTCCCGACGAAATTCAAAACGGATTCTTTCAAAAGCGCGTGGGCGGCTTTCGTCAATTCGCAGCCCTTTTTTTCCTCCGCGCCGTTGTTGAGGAGGGCTACGCGCGGATTTTTCACGCCGATAGCGCGCATATACGCGTCCCCCATAACGCCGAATTGAAGCAGCATTTCCGGCCTGCAATCAACGTTCGCGCCGCAGTCGATGAGGAGAATTTTCGAGCCGTCGACGCATGGCAAAAGAGGCGCCAAAGCGGGACGGGTTACGTTTTCGATTCTTCCGATTTTCAACGCCGCGCCCGTCAAAACCGCGCCCGTACTCCCCGCCGAAACAAACGCGTCGGCATTGTTTTTTTTCAGATAATCCAGCCCCGCGACGAGCGACGAATCGGTTTTCGAACGAATCGCCGCGGTGGGAACGTCGTCGTTTGTGATGACGGAGGGAGCGTTTACGATTTCTATTCTGTCCGGCGAAAAATTTAATTCGCTCAAAATTTTCTTTATGACGTCCTCTTTTCCCGTCAAAACGAGATCAATTCCCCCGTCCGCTAAAAGAGCCCCGACCGCGCCCTTGACGATCTCTTCGGGAGCGTTGTCCCCGCCGAATGCGTCGACTACTATTTTCATATATTTAATATCCTTTTTGATTTTATTAAACCGCATCCGCAAAAGGCGCAAACGAAACAAAAAATATGCCCGTTCAAAATCTCTCGCGCATGCACCGCTTAAACAGTATAACAAATTTTTTTCTTTATGTCAACCCTATTCTGAAATTCATTTATTCCGGCTTTTTTAATATTTTGTAATTTTGTCCGAATCGTTTTTTTGATATTCGGAATTTTGTTCGAATCGCTTTTTGATATGCAAATATTCCCCTCCGCGGGAGGGGAATAGGGGTGAGGTTACCTTACCGTTATCCGCATTATTATCCGCTATTCCCCTCCGCGTGAAGCGGATAATAAACACAATGATTTTTATGGCGTGAATTTTTCAGATAGAAACCGAATTGTTTTTGAAGGCAACGGCATTCGCTATTTATGCCGTTGCCGCCGTTCGTCCGTATATGCAAAAAAAACAAAAACCTCACGGCGACGCTTTATCCGCAAATCTCAATATACGAACCGACGCCGCGCTGTTTTTTACGTTCGCGGCATCCGCCAAAGTTACCGCCGCGCCGCTGAAATTCCGCAGACTGATAGTATAGGGCGGCGTCGTCGCGTTGATGAGCGTACCGGACGAGGAATTGCCGGACGCCGCGACATTTGTCAGCGTGGAAGCGACCGCGCCGCCCGCATAAATCCCCATTCTGGACGCCGAATTTCCCGCCGCCAAACTTACGCTCCATTCGATCAGATATAATCCCGTCGAATTAATTTTGATTTCCTTTCCGGGCGGAGTGAAACCGATCGCCGTTGTTCCCACTCCGTCGGACACGACGAAATCTACGTCGGCATTGCTTGCCACCGTTTGCGCGCTCCCCAAGACCTCTAAGTAACTCGACGCGAACGTTCCGCTTGCTCCCGTGTCGCCCTTGTCGCCTTGCGGACCCGTCGGACCCGTATCGCCCTTCGCTCCCTGCGCTCCCGTGTCGCCTTTGTCGCCTTTTGCTCCCGGATCACCTTTATCGCCTTTCGGTCCTTGCGCTCCCGGATCGCCCTTATCGCCTTTCGGTCCTTGCGCTCCCGGATCACCCTTATCGCCTTTCGGTCCTTGCGCTCCCGTATCGCCTTTATCGCCTTTCGGTCCTTGCGCTCCCGTGTCGCCCTTATCACCTTTCGGTCCTTGCAACCCCGTATCGCCTTTCGGTCCTTGCGCTCCCGGATCGCCTTTATCGCCTTTCGGTCCTTGCAACCCCGGATCGCCTTTATCGCCTTTCGATCCTTGCGCTCCCGGATCGCCCTTATCTCCTTTCGGTCCTTGCGCTCCCGTATCGCCCTTATCGCCTTTCGGTCCTTGCAACCCGATATCGCCTTTCGGTCCTTGCGGTCCGATCGGTCCCATCGACCCCGTATCGCCCTTCGCGCCTTTATCGCCTTTTGCGCCGCGAGGACCCGTCGGTCCTATCGCGCACGGGCAATATACGTTCAAATAAGAGCAGTACCGATATGCGCGCGCATCTCCGAAACCCCGAATACGGCGCGCGCGGCAAAGGTTTTGATTACAATTTCCAAAGCCGCATATCCTGTTTTCATTATCGTTCATATAGTCTCTCCTAAGTTGTATTTTTCAACGGATTCGGCATAAATTCAAAATTTTATACTCGTTAAACTTTTAGACGGCGTATGCGCAAATGCAAATATGCCGTTTTAAATCTTGTCAAACATTATATAGTCCGTACACCGTTACGATTCATAAAACAAGCAAAGTTAGACGGCAAGTCTATCTCCTTTCAATATTATCTTATTCATACGAACGCGATAAGTTGCACCTCCGTCTAAAAAAAATATTTAGATATTTAGGCTTATACTCATAAAAAATTAAAAAATAACAGCCGCATATTTACCTTATTCCGCGTTCAAAAAAACGCTTTTACGCGCATAAAAAATTAAAAAATAACAGCCGCGTATATTACCGCGTTCGCGTTCAAAAAACGCTTTTACGCGCATAAAAAAATCAACCGCGTTACATTCGGGTTGATTTTTTGAATATATTAGACCCGCCGCGAAACCGGAACGCTTGATAGACGCAAAATGCGAAATACCGATGCGTTCTGTTTTCGCAATAAATCCATTAAAAAGGTCGTTATAAATCGGAATATATGTCATCGATAAGCGTAAACGCGCCGCGGTATCCCGCGCACGAACGGTTATAAATCAGCCGTTCGGTATTCGGGTATAAGCCGGACGCTTATAGACGCAAAATGCGAAATACCGATGCGTTCTGTTTTCGCAATAAATCTATTAAAGAGGTCGTTATAAATTGGAATATATGTCCTCGATAAGCGTGAGCGCGCCGCGGTATCCCGCGCACGAACGGTTATAAATCAGCCGTTCGGTATTCGGATATGTGGCGACAAAAAACTGCATTCCGTGTTTCATCGCAAATTCGCGCTCGTTCGTGCTTCCGATCACGAGTACGGCTTCGGGATACTTGCCGAGTATGCCGTTAATCTCCCATTGATCGCCCGTATAAAACACGTCGGGGGGCGAGCCGTAGCGCAATTCTTTCAAGCGGCGGTCGATCCGCTCTCTGTCCGCGGGACGGAATACGGAGTCCGTGATGACCGCGGCTTCGGGCGTGAAACCGTATTCGTCAGCCAAAAAACGCGTTATCGGCACAACGTTCTGCGACTCGCCCACGATCGAAAACCGCCGCCAATTTTGAACGCCTATGCCCGTCTCCAAATAGCGGTAAAAATATTCTTCCTCGCTCTCTATAACCTTTTGCGCCGCGTCCGAAAGCCCCGCCTTCTCGCCGACCGCGGATAAAAATTCGGCGGTATCCAACGCGCCCAAAGGCGCGCCCTCGAAACGCAGCGTCGGTATGCCGAACCGTTTTTCAAATTCCTCGGACGCGCTCTTTAAAAGCCAGGGCGAAAGCACGATATTAAAGGCGGCGGAGGACGCTCTCTCGATATCCTTAATCCCCTGCCCGTGCGAAAAAAACGTGTTGACTTCCAGCCCGACGGCGTTTAAAAGCCGCGTGATTTCTTCGAGATTACCCTCCCAATAGGGGTCGTGATAGGGCATAATTCCCAAAAGATTCACGAGACGCGGATTTTTTCCGGCGGGGTTCGGTTCTATGATATTGTCGATCAGGGCGCGCATTGCGATCTCGTATCCCAACGCGCCGTCGCCCAAAAAGCCGGACGAATTGACGGCGTAGACTTTATGCCCCAAAGCGCGGTATTTTTTCGCGACGCTCTCCACGTCGTCGCCGATAATTCCGGCAGTACAGCCCGTCAGTATAAAAAACGCGTCCGCGTCGAGAATTTCAACCGCCGCCGCTATGTGCTTATCCAACTTGCCCGCGCCGCCCAGCACGACGTCGCGTTCAGTCATATTCGTACACGGGATAGACGTATACTGTACGTACGGAGGAAGGCGCACTCCCGCCTGACTCGCCTCCCCCGCGGTCGTCTGCATACAGCAGCCCGGACCGGAATGGTATATGGGTATAACGCGCTTAATGGCGGTCAGAGCGGCGTTCGCTCCGCCGAGAGCGCAATTTCCGTGAGGATTTTCTAAGATAACAGACATTTCTATCTCCCTCGTTTTATATTTTTATTTTTATTCGTATTGCGATACTAAAAACTCTCTTAAATCCGCAGTATAGTACCGCGAAAAATAGGCGTTTTTTTAAAAGCGTATACAAAGCGGCAAACACCTTTAAACCAAACATTTTTACGGTCTATACGGAGCAAAACGCCTTATTGCGATACGGAAAACATCTTTAAATCCGCGGTATAGTACCGCCTTTAAAAACGATATTTCATATGTACGCTCCGCATATTTTTATTCGTCCTTTATATATTTAAAAGCGTCCTCGCCGTACCACGATTTTTTATACGGAAGAGAGGAATGCGCCGCGATATTCTTGTTATACCCCGGGTTTTCTATCTGCGCCGCGATCTTATTCCCCAAATACGCGAGATTTCTAAAACCAAGCGTCGGTCTTTTGATGTCGAGAATATGCGTCGTCGGAAAGCCTAATTTCGCCGCCCATATCGGAACGCCGATAAAAACGTCGGGCTTCAATTTGTTCAAGAGGTTGACCTGCTCGAAGGGCATCATATTCGCGACGTCGATTACGAACCCGCCGTGAACGGCGTTTAGATATTCCACGTCGATTTGCGCGTCGTTGTCATAGGTAGGGGTTTGCATTCCCACGAGTTTCATTCCGAAATCGTCTATCAACGCCGCCGCCGCGAACGTTCTCCCCGTTCCGCCCGTTATGAAAACGCGCTTACCGCCGAGCCGCTTTTTCAAGTCGTCCAAGAGAGGGCGTACCGCCTCGGTTTCGCGCTCGATATAAGCGCGCGCCTCCTCGGTTTTTCCGAACAATTCGGCGATACCAAGCAGCCATTTCGTCGTATTTCTCGTGCCTACGGGCATAATGGTGTGCGAATACGGTATGCCGTATCTCTCCTTTAACTCTTTCATAAATTCGTCGGCAAAAACCTTGCATATCGCCGTAGACGCGCGCGCCGCCGGTATGGCGCGGATTTTTTCAAGCGACGAATAAAAGGGTATGTAATTCGCGCGTATGCCTATGTCGCTCAATATCCTCTCGATTTCCAACTGATCGGCAAAACTGACGGTCGGCGGCGCGAAAAGGTTCAGCATATCGGGTTCGGTAGGCTTTTTGGGCGCGTCCGCGAGTATGTATTTTGTGATGGACAAAAACGCCGCGTCGTAGCCGGACGCGCAGATTTTGGACTTGAATCCCTCGCAACGCAAAGGTACGATCAGCGAATCGACCGTTCCGCGCAGGTTCTCCGCTACACTCTCCGCGTCGTCGCCGATTATCGCGGACGCGCAAGAGGTGAATATAAAAATTATCTTAGGCTTATAGCGTTCATAGGCGGTCAAAACGGCTTTTTTCAGTTTTTCCTCGCCGCCCAATATCACGTCGCGTTCGTCTATATTCGTTACGACGATACGGGCGTTTCTCATAGAAAAATCGCCGCGGTGCATCTGCCCCACGCGGAACCAATCGTTCGCCATCGAACAGCAACCCGAACAACCGAGCGGCGAATGCACGACGAAAGCCGCGTCCTCCATCGACAAAAGAGCCATAACGGAATTTATCTGCTGGCATTGCAATCCTTGCGAAAAAACGCGGTCGGCGCGCCCCAAACAGCCCGCCGGGAACTTTTCCGCCGCCGTCAAACTGCTTCCTCCCCAGTCGTTAAAGGTTTCCGTGTGCCGCCGTTCCTCTCTGATTCCGGAATAATCTCCGCTCATTTTTTTTCTCTCCGTTTTTTTATTAAATTTGTACCGTGAATTGATTTATATAACCTTAATTATATAACATAATTTACATAATTCTTTATTTATTTTTTCGGCGTTCGTCCGAAATATTTAGACGGATATATAACCTTAATTATATAATATACTTTATATAATTCTTCGCTTGTCTTTTCGGCGTTTTCCCGAAATATTTAGACGGATATATAACCTTAATTATATAATATACTTTATATAATTCTTCGCTTATCTTTTCGGCGTTTTCTCGAAATATTTAGACGGATATATAACTTTAATTATATAATATTATTTATATTATTCCTTGTTTTCACTTTTCGGCGTTTTCCCGAAATACATCAATTCCCACACCGCGGACGCGGACGCTTCGTCCGTTTTTACGCCGTTTTCATACCGCTCCACGCTCACGCTCCCCGAAAAACGGTGATATGCTCCGCTGAACCCGATAAGTTTCGCGCCGAGTTTGACTATTCCTTTCAGTTGTTCTATCATCTTGAAATTTATAAGGCTTTTTTCGCGTTTATATGTTACGGTATAGCGCGTATTTCCGTCCGTATAGTCGTATATCAGTTTGCCGTGTACGGGCTTACCCGTCACCTCCTCGATAAATTCCTCCGCGGCGGTAAATTTCAATTTGTTCCCGTCGTCGGCGAGAATTTTCCCGTCTTTCGCGAGCATAAAAATCGGATATTCATTGTAGCCGTAAGCCTTTTCGCCCGTTATATATGAGGAAATGACGTTGTAACGCCCGACTTCCGCGCGCCCCCAATACCAATGGTTCATCAGTTTATTCATAGGCTTGTTGCCCCAATTGTGGTCGTGGTAGCCCGTGCCGCCCTTATGCTCCGAAACCTTTCCGTTCAGGCTTATCGTAACGTCCGCGGCTCCCGCGGGGACGGACGGCAGCCACGCGAAATAGTCGCGTTCGCCGAAGAATATATGCCCCGTTTCGGGCCGCCAAAAGGGCAGACTCGGCTTTAATACCGCGTCGACGGTGATGGTTTTGTCGCTGTAACGCACGCGGAGCAGTCCGCTCTCCTCTCTTATGATATAAGAATCGCCGAGCCGCACGAGACAGCCGTCTTTCGCCGCGGAAAAAGTTATGTCCCGCGTTTCGACGCGCTCTTCCAAATGCAATCCGTCCGCCGTGTCCAAATCGATTGTAACATAGGGCGAAAGCGGCGCGCCGGGCGTCATCATACGTTTGGTATAAAAGACTATGACGACCTTCGTTCCGTCGCCGAAATGAGCGTCGAAATACCACCACTCATACGTTCCCTCCGCGCCGCCCGTGCGGAAGCCGTCCTCCCAAAGGGCGGGTTCTTTTTTCAGCCCGAGTTTTTCATAACTATCACCCGACGCTATATAAGAATCGATTATTTTTTTCATATTTTTTCTCCGTTATAAGATTTTTTTGAATCCGGTTTTATGTCGTAAAATTTTTTATTTTACGTTTTTTTTGCATTGCGGAATTCTTTATTTTTTTCCGCAAATTCTATGTCGTAAATTCTTTATTTTATGGAATTCTTGCGTTCCGCGGTCAATTTTACGCTATAAAATTATCGCGTTATTCCGTCGATTTTGCGGTATGAATTCTTTATTTTACGGCTTTTTTGTATCGCTTCAAAGTTTAACCGCTATATTTTTACGCCGAGTTTAAACCGCGTATAAATTTCCGAATGCCATAAGCAGGTATGCCGCGATGATTATTACGCGTACGGGCGCGGAATTCAACTTCCCGAGAATTTGCGACGGCGAATCCTTAGACGCTTTTTGCGCCGTCGGCACTATCAAAAACGCAAGAATTATCGCCGACGCTCCCGCGGCTATCTCCATAAGTTCTATAAATCCCGCACTGTTCCCGAGCGAAATCAAAAGCGACGGCAAGGTCGCGATCAGCCAGCCGGCGCGGAAAGGAACGCGCGGAAACTGCTCTTTGATCATATTTGTCAGCGCGAACGAAATCGACCAATAAGTCGTCGCGAACGCGAGAACGATAAACACCGCTCCCGTCGCCTCCGCCCAGCCGCCCAGACTCTTAGCCCAGCCGAGCATAGCGATTTCGGTTACCTCGTCCGACACGGCGAGCGAAGATAAAATAACCGCCGCCATAAGCGCGAATATGTTGACGAATCCGATCGTTACCGCTTTTTTGACCTTTTTAGCATCGCATTCCAGCCCCTCGACCGCTTGCGGTACGGCAAAGAACGCCGTGAAACAAAACATCGCCATACCGAAATAACCGGTCAATTCCTTAAATCCTCCCGCAGCATGCAAAGAGAGAGGTTTCAAGTGAAATAGAGAAGCCGCGGTCAAGACGGCGACCACCGCCAAGATGACCGTAACGGCTATGCCCTCGCTTATCCCTAAGGATTTCAAACCGAAAAGCACGATCGCCGCGGCGGCGGCGTAAAAAATCAAGTTTCCCAAAAAGGGCGGCAGGTTCAAATATGACGCGATGATTTCTCCCCCGCCCGTTACGTATGCCGCCATAGAGGTCAAAAGCACGACGCCGACGATAAAAAACAATACCAACGTCAACGGCTTTTTAATTTTTCCGACGAAAAGCGTATCCGAAACGACGGTGCTGATTTGCTTGCCGCGTCCGCGTATCGCGATATCGGCTATGAAAATGTGCATTACGTAACTCGCCGCGATCGCCGCAGCCATTATAACCGCCGCCGCTATAAGTCCGACCTTTTCGGTCAGCATAGGCATAGCCATAATCCCGCCGCCCACGCCGAAACCCGTAACGGTGCAAGCCGCCTCCCACACGGTCATAGTTTTTTTTGAATTTGTTTTTTTCTCCGTTCCGGTCATATTGCGTCCCCGTTTTTATGTCTTTTTTTGTTTTAATATCACGCCTTACGCGCCCTTGCCTTTATATGTAGTTTTTTTGTTTTAATATCCCGTTTCAACGCCTCTTTCACAGCCCGCAATCACTCTCCGGCACACTTTCCGAAATGCCGCATACGAATAAAAAACCGTCCGCCGCGCGCTCAAAAAAATATATCATACAAACTAAAAACCTACGAAACGCTTGTCTTTCACAGCCCGCAATCACTCTCCGGCACACCTTCCGAAATGCCGCATACGAATAAAAAACCGTCCGCCGCGCGCGCTCAAAAAAATATATCATACAAACTAAAAATCTATTAAACGCTTGTCTTTCACGGCCCGCAATTCACTCTTCGGCACACTTTCCGAAATGCCGCATACGAATAAAAAACCGTCCGCCGCGCGCTCAAAAAAATATATCATACAAACTAAAAATCTACGAAACGCCGCCTTGCCCTTCCGCTTCAAACAACTTGCCCGCCCATTCCGACGCCCACTTCCTCAAATCCGAAACTTCGAGCGGTTCGGGCGCGTACGACGTCGTATGCGCGGCAATTTTTTCCGCCAAACGAAAATATACCGCCGCCTGCTCCCCGTTTTCCGCCGCTTCTATGACGGTTTTCCCTTGAAGTTCGCTCTGCGTAACCGCGACCGAACGCGGCACATAGTCCATAACGCGCGTCTTAGTTTTCGCCGCGAAGTCGTCGATTATGTTCTTTGCGTACGCGGCGTTTACGGAATTCGCTATGATGCCGCCCAAAAGCGCGCCGCCCGTGTTGGAATATTTTTGAATGCCCTTAAAGAGATTGTTCGCCGCGTAAAGCGACATAAAGTCCGCCGAACTGACCGTAAAAACGTGTTCGGCGACGCCCTCCCTTATCGGCATCGCGAAACCGCCGCAAACCACGTCGCCCAAAACGTCATACAACACATAGTCGAGATCCAGTCTCTCAAAAACGCGCTGACGGCGAAACAGTTCGACGGCGGTGATAATCCCCCTCCCCGCGCAGCCCACTCCCGGCGCGGGACCGCCCGCCTCGACGCAATAAACGCCGTTGAAGCCCTCGAATATAACGTCGTCCGCGTTGACCGAAGTTTTTTCGCGCATAGTGTCCAAAACGGTCGGTATGTAGTTTCCTCCGCGCAGAGTGTTCGTCGAATCGCTTTTCGGGTCGCAGCCGAATTGCATAACCTTATAGCCAAGTTTGGACAGAGCCGCGCTGAGGTTGGACGTCGTAGTCGATTTTCCGATGCCGCCCTTGCCGTAGATTGCGATTTGTTTTGTCTTTTCCGCCATTTTTTTGCATTCCTTTTATGATGTTTTTATTGTTTTTTCGATTTTATTTCGGTTATTTTTTATTTCTATACGGTGTTTTTTCAGTCGCTTTTTACTTTTACGCGGTGTTTTTGTTGCCGTTTTTTATTTCTTGTATTACTTTTCCAGATTATTTTTTTACTTTTATGCGGTGTTTTTTCGATTATTCTTTATTTTTTGTATACATTTTTGATGTCAACGGCAAGCGATTGCGTTTATTTCGGCAAAAAAATTATTTTTTTAGCAAAAGTTATTGACTTTATCTATCGGATCGTATATAATATTAGCACAACGCAACCGGCGGAAACGCGCGGTCTGCAATTCGAATCCCGGCTTTCGCAAGATTGACCGGGACTATTTTTATTTTTCCGAACTGTTTTTTATTTTTTAATACGGCTTTTAAAAGTTATTTTTTTACTTTTACGCGGTGTTTTTTTCCGATTATTCGTTATTTTTTGTATATCTTTTCTCGATTGTTTTTTTTATTATGTCAATCTCCGTTTTCATCGCTTACTTTTTGCATATTTTCCGCGTATTTTAAATGCGCCGCGAGTTTTTTCAGCGCGTCCGAAACTTCCGACGGATCCTCTATAATGATCAACCCTTTCGATTTCATATACCGCTTGGCGTACAATCCCGCTCTGGCGGCGATCACAAAACGGCAATCCGAAAGCGCGTCCGCAACTCCGCAAAAAACTTCGTCGTCGTGTCCCGAAGGGCAAACGGGCGCGACCTCTCTCCTTTCGATGAAACCCGCCTCTCCCGTGTCCGCGTCTATCTCGGCGACGAGAAAATTCCCGCACCTCCCGAAATGCACGTCTATCTCCTCTCCGTCAAGAGTCGCCAAAGCCGCCCGATATTTCATACTTCCTAATCCTTTTCTACGCATTTTTTTCCTAAACAGACCATATTATCACTAAAACCAACCTCTAACCACTTTCACCGACCGCCGATATTCCGCCAAAATCAACCTCTAACCACCTTAACCGATCACCGACCACTGACCGCCGACCGCCGACCGCCGTCATACCCCCATTCTATCCGTGCGAAAAAGTTTCATATTCTCCGTCCGCATACAACTTGTCCGAAAACTCGCTGACGCCGGGTATGCCGCAAGCGTCCGCCCGGCAGCGCATACAGTTACGAAAAACGGGCAAAAAGTTTTCCGCATCGGCGCGCGCCTTTTGGAGCATACCGCAATCGGGCGGAATCGTATTTTTAAATTCCCCGGCGGGAATAAGCGGAATTATATTGATCATCGACGCTCCCGCTTCCGCCGCCGCCCTCGCGATATCCTTTATATGCCCGTCGTTTTTGCCGGGAATCAAAACCGTATTGACCTTGACGACCGCGAAACGAGAGGCGGCGCGTATACCGTCAATCTGGTTTTTTATGAGAATTTTCGCGCCCTCCGCGCCCGAATACACCTTTCCGCCGTAAGAAACCGACGACACTATGCCGTCCAAAATATCCTCGCGGACGGCGTTTACCGTAACCGTCAAGGCGGTTACCTTAGCGGCTTCGAGCCGTTCGGCGTATTCGGGCAGGAGTAGACCGTTCGTACTCATACACTTAATCAGCCCGAAACCGTCTATCGCCTCGAAAGTCTTGACCGCCGAATCCGAAGCCAAAGCGTCCCCCGGTCCGGCAATTCCCGCCACCGTTATTTCGGGGCAGAGTTCCAACGCCCGACCGACGATAGCGGCGGCGTCGGCGGGTTCCAAAATCCGCGCGCTGACGCCGGGTCTGTTTTCATCGCGATTAAAAGCCCGTTCGCAAAAACGGCATTTTATGTTGCACCGCCCCGCGACGGGCAAATGCAAACGCCCGCGCGAACCCTTAGCGCCGCAGCCGCCCGAAAAACAAGGATGCAATCTATTCACTTCATTATGTATCGCCATAACCGCCGCCTTTAAAAACCTTTATATATCTCCGCAACCGCAAGAAAAACAAGAACGCTGCCTATTCGCATCATTATGTATCACCGCAACCGCCGCCTTTAAAACATATTAAATTTATATATTTAATATGATAAAGCATTTCCGCGCCATTGTCAAACATTTTTTACTATATTTAAAAAAAAATCGTTATTTTATTCTACACTGTCGTTATGCGGCGCTTTATAACGACCGCAATTCTCCCCGAAATATAAAATCCGCAAGTTTGCCGTTTTTCCTTGCAACCTTGCGGATTTCTTTCTCTTTTATTCAAATAATTTTTTTCAACCCACGCGCCTTAATCCCACTTCGTCGGAACCCCGTCCACGTAGTGCCAGCGGTGTCCGTGCATATTTTCCTCCGAATACCAATACACGGCGACACGGCTGTTCGCCGTCCAACTCGAATCCCACCCGCTCGGCAAAAAATCCGCCTCCGCGTAGATCGTCAAATTTTGAGACCTTGATATGAACGCGCAAAAGCCGATAAAGGTTACTTCTTTGGGAATGACGACGGTCGTCAAAGCGTCGCAGGCATAGAAAGCGACCCCTTCGACGGACGTTACGGTATTCGGAATTATAAAGATGTTTTCCGTCTTTTTCCCGGGATAGCATAATAGTTTGGTTTGCGCTTTGTTATATAAAACCCCGTCAACGGACACATACGCTTCGTTTTTTATATCTACGTTAATACTTTCTATATTAATGCAACTAAACGCGCCGTCTCCGATAGACGTTACTCCCTTTGGTATGTCTATTGTCGTCAAACTATTGCAATCACCGAACGCCTCATACCCGATAGACGTTACTCCATCGGGTATATCTATTGTCGTCAAACTAACGCAACCGGCGAACACCCTTTCTCCGATAGACGTTACTCCGTCCGGTATTTTAATCGAAGTCAAGCCGCCGCAACCGTTGAAAGCATACTTCCCGATAGACGTTACTCCCTCGGGTATGTCTATTGTCGTCAAACTACCGCAACCGGCGAACGCCCTTTCTCCGATAAACGTTACTCCGTCCGGGATTTTAATCGAAGTCAAGCCGCCGCAACCCTCGAACGCACCGTGCCCGATATATGTTACTCCGTGCGGTATTTCAATTGAAGTCAAGCCGCCGCAACCGCTGAACTCACCGTTCCCGATAGAGGTTACTCCGTCCGGGATTTTAATTGAAGTCAAGCCGCCGCAACCGCTGAACGCGAAATTCCCGATATATGTTACTCCGTCCGGTATTTTGATCGAAGTCAAGCCGCCGCAACCGCCGAACGCATAATTCCCGATAGACGTTACTCCGTCCGGTATTTCAATTGAAGTCAAGCCGCCGCAACCGCTGAACGCACCGTTCCCGATAGAGGTTACTCCGTCCGGTATATTTACGGTCGTTAAGTTTTCGCAAAAGGCGAACGTCCGATTTTCGATAGACGTTAATTTCGCGGGTATATCGACCGAAGTCAAAAGGACACAACTCTCGAACGCGCTTTTTCCGATATACGTTACTCCGTCCGGTATTTCGATTGAAGTCAAAAGGACACAACATCCGAACGCGTTATCTCCGATATAAGTTATCCCGGTCGGAATTTCGACCGAAGTCAAGCCTTCGCAAAAATAAAACGTATGATCCCCGATAGACGTTACTCCGTCGGGAATTTTGATTGAAGTCAAGCCTTTGCAAAGGCTGAAAGCCCGATCTCCGATATGCGTTACTCCGCCCGGTATTTCAATCGAAGTCAAGCCGTCGCAAGAATAAAAAGCGCGATCCCCGATGGACGTCAATTCCGCGGGCATACCGATCGAAGTCAAGCGGTCGCAACCCTCGAACGCGCCGTTCCCGATAGAGGTTACTCCGTCCGGTATTTTAATCGAAGCCAGGCGGTCGCAACCCTCGAACGCGCCGTTCCCGATAGACGTTACTCCATCGGGTATATCTATTGTCGTCAAACTACCGCAACCGCTGAACGCATAATTCCCGATAGACGTTACTCCATCATCGGGTATATCTATTGTCGTCAAACTACCGCAACCGCTGAAAGCATAATCTCCGATATGCGTTACTCCGTCCGGTATTTTAATCGAAGTCAGGTCTTTGCAATCGCTGAAAGCATAATCTCCGATATGCGTTACTCCGTCCGGGATTTCGATCGAAGTCAAGCCGCCGCAAGAATAAAAAGCGCGATCCCCGACGGACGTTACTCCCGCGGGCAGGTCTATTGTTTTCAAAGCGCGGCAATTCCAAAACACGCCGTCCCCGATAGACGTTACTCCCTTAGGTATAACGATCGTTTTTAAACTGCCGCAACCCTCGAACGCATAACTACCGATAGTCGTTACTCCCTCGGGTATGGCGATTGTTGTCAAACTACCGCAATTAAGGAAGGCGGAACTACCGATACTCGTTACTCCATTAGGTATGTCGATCGTCGTCAAACTACCGCAAAAAGAGAACGCGGAACTACCGATACTCGTTACTCCATTAGGTATGTCGATCGTCATCAAACCGCCGCAAGAAGAGAATGCGGAATTACCGATAGAAGTTACCCCCTCCGGTATGCCGATTGCCGTCAAACCGCCGCAACCGGCGAACGCATATTTCGCGATAGCCGTTACTCCCGCGGGAATTGTAAAACCATCGGCCGTCTTTCCCGCGGGATAGCAGATTATTTCCGTTTGTTCTTTGTCGTATAATACTCCGCCGGCGGACATATACTCTTTATTTGCTATGTCAACGTTAACGCCCGTCAAGCCGCCGCAAGCGGCGAACGCGCCCTCTCCGATATCCGTTACTCCCGAGGGTACGGAGATTGAAGTCAAGCCGCCGCAATAGATGAACGCCCTATCCCCTATGACCGCTATGCCGTTCGGGATTTTGACGGAAACGATATTACCTCTATCCGCAAAACCGCCGTCCGCGATTTTTACTACTTTTTGCCCTTTATAAACCGCGGGGATTACGATATTTTTATCCGCCGCCGTTCCGACGCTCACTTCATAGCCGCCGTTTGTTCTTGCAAACGTCAAGCCGTTTGTATACGAAAGCGCGGGGACGGCTTCCGTTTCCGTCCGCGCCGTTTTATACGCCGCGGTCAACGCTCCGTACCGCACATAAAGTTCCGCCTCATACGCCGCGAGATTTTCCTCCGCCGCGCCGAGAGCGTCCTCATACGTCGCAAATTCCGCATCGTCCGCGGCGACCGCGTTTACGTATTCATCGACCTTTCCGGTATACGCCGCGTAAAGTCTGTTATATTCGAACAAGACCGAGAACGTTTCGCGCGCCGCGTCGTCTATTTCCTTTAATCCGTCCTTATACGCCGCGTCTAACAGCGCGAAACCGCTTTCGTCGTAAGCGTTATTTTCCGTCAGATTTCCGTATGCTGAGATTAAGAGTTTTTTTACGCCGCTTATGAATTTTTCGGGTTCGCCGCCGATTATGTCCCCTATCTCTCCGAATGCCGGATCGACGGGAAGCGCGGGCTTATGCGGCGGTCTAATGTCGTATTCCCACGCGGATTCGCCTTGATTTTTCGTCCATTTTGCGCGCAAAAAGGTATCAGATTCGATTGCTCCGCCCAAAAAAGGCGCGCCGTCCGCATGGTATACCCAGCCGTCAAAGGTATAGCCGCGCCTTTGCGGATCTTTCGGGAGAATTACCCCGCCGCCCTTTTTGACCTTAGTTTCGCGGTATGTCCCGTCGTTGCCCGTGCCGTTATAAAAAACTACGGTACAGTTTTTTTCGCCGCCGAAATTCATCCATTCGCACGCGCTCAAAACGGCGGACGTCAAAATAATGAGGACGCACAACGCCGCGAACCTTTTTATTTTTTTCATAAACCGCGCCTCCGCATATTTAGATAATGTCTGCGCAAGATTAAATTTAAAAATAAAACCGTATTAATTCTTTTTTCCGCTAATAGCGAACCGCATAAAACTAATACGCCGTTAAACGCTTTAACGGCGCAAAAGTTTTCAATCCTCCATTACGCTATTCCGCGCCGAATCAAAACGTTTCAAAAAACGCTTAACGATACAAAAGGTTTCGATTCTTTATTCCGGTAATAACGCGGTCTATTCCGCCGCCGGAGCGGTTTCGTCGACTTTTCCGAGATACGCGGGGAGTTGCATTCCCGACATTTTAAAGACTTCGTTCAGAGGCGGGATCGCTTTCAACATCGACGACATAAAGTTTGAGGTTGTGGACGAGCCGTCCTTGCCGTTCATACCGTCCCAAACCGTAATTTTGTCGATTTTGAGATTTTTGACCGCTTCGACCTGCGTTTTGACGAGGGCTTCGAGTTTGTCGGCGATGAGGAGTTTGACCGCGTCGTCCGCTTTTCCGCCCGCCTGCTGCACAATCTCGCCGAAACCGGACGCCTGGCTCTTCAAAAGTTCGACCGTTCCGCGCGCTTCCGCTTCGAGTTTGGAATATATAGCGTCCGCCTCACCCTTCGCTTTGCGTCTGATTTGTTCGGCTTCCGCCTCCGCTTGCAGGGTAAGTTTTTCTTTTTCGATTTCGGTTCTGACGATTACGTCGGCTTTGAGCGTGGCGGTTTCTCTCGCGGCGCGTTTCAATTCCGCGTCTTCCTCCGCCGAATACGCCTCTTGCAAGGCTTTCGCCGCGGCTATTTTTTCGGCGGCCGTCGCGCGGCGGAGCGATTCCGCTTCGACTTCGCGTCTTGACGCGTTCGACTGCGACATATCGGCATAAGAGAGGTTTTCGCCCTGAACGGCTTTTAGGTTTGCCGTCGCGACCTGAATTCTTTGATCCGACTGGGCGTTCGCTTCGCCGACCGAACCGTCTCTGTTTTTTTCCGCGACGGATTTTTTCGCGTCGTTGATGGCTTTTGCGGCGGCTTCTTTTCCGAGCGCGTCGATATAGCCCGATTCGTCGTTGATGTCCGTTACGTTGACGTTGATAAGTTTCAGTCCGATTTTTTTCAATTCGCCTTCGACGTTTTTGGAGACGGCTTCGAGGAATTTATCTCTGTCCGTATTGATTTCTTCGATATCCATAGTCGCGATGACCAGACGGAGTTGCCCGAAGATCACGTCTTTCGCGATATTTTGAATGTCCTCCATATGCAGTCCGAGCAGTCTTTCGGCGGCGTTTTGCATAATGCCGGGTTCGTTAGAGATTGCGACGGTAAAGATCGAAGGGACGTCGATACGGATATTTTGGCGGCTGAGAGCCTTTTTTAGGTCGATATTGATCGAAATGGGCGTCAAATCGAGGAATTGATACGCCTGAATGAACGGCCAAATAAACCTTGCTCCGCCGTGTACGCACAGCGACGAAGCGGCGCTTTTTCCTCTTTTTCCGTATCCGTAGATTACCATAATCTTATCGGGCGGACATTTTTTGAGTCTTGCTTGAATGATCAGCAGTACGCCCGCTAAAAGAACGACGATTAATAAAACGACGACGATTGCCGTTCCCGCGGGATTTGCCAAAAGATTTGATTTCATTTTTTGCCTCCTGAATTTTTATTATTATTATTATTATTATGTTTCCGTTGCTTATTACTTTTTCGTTATTTTATTGTTATTACACTTCCGCGCTTATTTTTTATTCCGCTTCCGTTTATTATACTTCCGCGTCGATTATATTTCCGTCGTTTTATTGTTATTACACTTCCGCGCTTGCTATATTGCCATTGTTTTATTGTTATTATTTTTCCGCGTTTGCTATATTTTTGCGTTTGTTTTTTATTCCTCTTCCGCGTCGATTATATTTCCGTCGTTTATTTTTATATTATGTACCGTATATACATTATTATAAATTTACAATTTGAATGCGTTATGAACGAATCATTTTTATATAGATATAATTTCCGATTAATTTTCTAACGTTTCGCCTTATCACGCCCCCGTCAAACGCATATTTTTTATGGTTTTTTTTATCGATACCAACTTACGCCGAGCCTTATTGCAGTCCGGGCGGACACACATTTTTTTAAGACTTTTTATCGATATTTCAAAAACCCTTATCGATAAAAAGCCTAAATTTTTTCCACGATAAAGATATTTCTTTCCAAAACGCCGACGATTTTAATCAGCGCGCCGTCTTCGATTTTGTTTTCGTCGTCGGTCATAGCGTCGCAGTCGACGAGGCGTTCTTGCAGCATAACGGTAACTTTTCCCGTTCCCTTTCTTTCGGGCGGGATATTGAGATATACCGTTCCCGTCGCGCCGAGAGCCTTATGAAAGTCGAGATTTCCCGCCGTTTCGAGTTTCATCAGGGCGCGCATTAAGACCGCGAGCAGAACGGCGACCGCCGCCCCCGCCGCGCTTCCCGCCAAAACCGACCAATAGCCGATATCGGAAAAAAGCCCGAAAGCCGTCCAGCCGCCCACCGCGAGAAAGGCTATCACTCCGCGAATCGTAATGATTTTTAAGCCGCCCGCTTCGACGATCGGCGTATTATTCGAGGGGATGTCGCCTATTCCGTCGTGATCTCCCCCTATATCCGCGCCGTCCACGCCGCAAGCGTCGCCCTCAAAATGCGCGCCGCCGCCGCCGTCGAAAGAATCGCCGCCGTTCGCCGACCCGATCAAAAGCATAACAAACTGTATGAGCAGCAAAATCGAACCCAAAACCGCAACAGAAAGAAAAATCTGTTCGGCGGTATGTAAATTATTAAACCATTCCATAAACGCCCTCCTTTTTTTTAAACGCGCGGTTAAATTTTTTGCGCTTATCCGCAATTCCGTTTTTTTAACCGGCGGATATTATTACGCTTATATAATACATTATATTTAGTTTTTAGTCAAGGAGTTTTAAATTTTTTTAAATATCGCGGTAAAGTTTCTTTTTTTAACGTTTTAGAATTTCTTATTCCGAAACCGCTAACCGCCGCCAACTAAATCACCGCCTAATTTCATCCGCCGCCGACCGTTAACAACCGACCGCTAAACTACACCGCCGCCGACCGCCGAGCGCCGGTCACCAACCTCCAAATCAAGCGTGAAATCTTTTTTTCAACTCGTTTTTGACGAATTTCCACGAGAATATCAAATTGCTCAAAAAGACCATAATGCAAGTAAAAAAGCACACGAACGCGGGAATCCCCTGTTTTATGATCCCCGTAAAGTATAAAACCGCGGGAATGATTCCGAGTACGATTACGAACAATTCATATAAAATATAGTCGTGAAAGTTACGCACTCTGATCAAGATCAAAATGCCGTACAAAAGCGCGCTTGCGGCATAGAGAACGGGCAGCGCGTACTCGAAAACCCACTCCATTTTGCGGTCGAAAAAGGCGAAATTTATCGCGGCGAAAACCACCGACAGAAACAAAATCTGAAAGAACAGTCTTTTCGCTATGTCGCTTTTTGAATTCATCGTACTCTTTACAAAAACGTAGACATAGATCAATCCAGCCGCGACCACCGCGCTCCAAGGTTCGGTTTTGAGCCAAATATTTATGGCGGCGCACACCGTAACGGCGTTCAAAAACACAAACCAAAAAACTTTGTCGAACGAAAACGACGGCGAACGGGCGGCGTTTTTGGCGCGGACGGGATACACGCCGTCGGAAAGCCCCTCGTCTTTTAACTTGTTGTGGCAAAGCGGACAAATTCTGATGTCTCCGCGGACGTCCGCCCCGCAATTATAACAGCGCATTTTTTAATTTTCCTCTCTTTTTTATATACGGTTTGAATTCCTTGTTTTTGCTTTCTTTTGCTTACGGCTTAGGATTTCTTATTTCGCATTTTTTGCTTTACGGATTAGAATTCCTTATTTCGCATTTTTTGCTTTACGGTTTAAAATTTCTCGTTTTGCATTTTTTTGTACTTTATAGTATTCCGGATATTTGAAAATATCCCGTTTTTCAGAGTATTCTACTTTTTGTTTTTTCATTTTGCATAGTATTCTACTTTTCGCTTTGCATAGTATTACGCGGCGTAGAATACTCTATATATGGGGATCAAAGGGGCGGCGCGTAGTATTCTATTTTTTAAAAAACGCGCGGTCTTAACCGCTATCCGCTAAAATAAACTAACGACCTTCACCGACCGCTACCGCTAACAGCCGACCGCTAACAGCCGCCGTTACTACTTCGTCTCTATCTCCCCGTTGTCAAGTTCCGCATAGTTGCCGGCGACGGAAAGTTTCGCGCCCGCTTTTATCAGCGCGTCGAAAAAGAATTTTATAAGCCCTACGTCCTTATACCGCCTTGAAAACGTAATCGAGATTTCGCCGTTATACGTCAAAACCGCGCAATTAAGTTTTGTGCCGTTGATCGGGATCAGCGACATACTCATATGTTTTATATGCGGTTTCATCGATTCGGGCATATCCACAATACCCGGATTCGTCAAAACCGAGGTCGAATTCGACGCGCTCAGTTTGTCGAGAATTCCTTGAACGACCTTTATAACGACATATTTTATGGGCAGCGGCGTCAATTTAACCAAGATATTTTTGTCGAGTTTGGCGATTCCCGCGACTTTCGCCCGTATATCCTCCTCCCGAAGTGATTTTTTTAGTTGTTCTTTTACGACGGATATAAAATATGAAAGCATATCGATTCCGCCGTCCGAAGCCTTTTTTCCGGCAGCCGCGTTACCGGCATTCGCATTATTATTAGAAACCGCGATACCAAAAGCCGCGCCGCTCAAATTCACATTGCCCGAATCCGCAATATCCGTCCCTTTGTCCCCTAAGGTCTCTCCGCCCCCGTCCGCAATTTTTTTAACGTCCGTATCCGCCTCGATTATCGCCGCCGTCGTAAAATTCCGAAGCGTCGTAGACGGAAGCAGCCGTCTTAAATTGATCGGTATCAAAAGTTTAATCGGTTTTTTCCCGTTGTGGTCGTTGTAGTTGGTCTTATATACGGAATAGATAAAAAGTCCGCTTAAATATTCCGTAACCGTCGCGCCGTATTTTTTCGCGGCGGTCTTGACGTCGGCGGCGGCGCAAATCCCGTTTATGATTCCGACCGCGCCGTCCTCGATATCCAATCCGTTGATCGTATAGCCCTTGCGTCCTATGATCTCCTTTATTTTTATGTCCTTTAAACTCATACGCTTATAGTTGTTCAAAAAACTGTCCTCGACCTCTCCGCCGGACGACGGCGCGTCGAAAGGACGTATCAATCCCTCTCCCTCGACGGCATACCCCAAAATCTCAAAGTATCTCAAAACGACCGCCTTTGAAAACTCTATCCCGCCCTTTCCGTCCGTTACGGAATGAAAAAAGTCGAACGACACGACGGCGTTATAATACGAAACCCTGAAAAGGCGGTAGTTATTCACGCGGAAATCTATCTTGTCGATTTTCACGTCCTCCTCCGCGAAGACCTTTACGGGTTTTCTGTTTTCCTCAAAGAAATACCAAAAAAACCCGCTCTTCATACGGACGTTGAAGGATGGATATTTGGGCAGAATTTCGCGCAGAGCGGTTTGAAGCGCGTCGGGGTCGGCTTTTTCGCGCAGTTCGTAAGAAACGCGGAAAATATTCTGCCCGTTTTTGTCGTGCAGAATGGGATATATCCTCGCGGAATTGTCAATTTTGAACCATTTTAAAACGTCGTATTCCATAGCGAATATAATTATACACCCAAAAGGCATAAAAGACAAGCCGTTTGATATCGGTATAGGAAGCAATTTTTATCGATTTTTCGCCGGATAAACACTATCGGCATTATTTTATAACCCGAATTTAAAAAGCGCGATTTAAAAAACTTCTCCGTTTAGGCATTGTAAAATTCACGCCTTTAAAAACTTCTCTATTTCGGCATTCCAAAATTCATGCCTTTAAAAACTTCTCTATTTCGGCATCCCAAAATTCACGCCGTTAAAAACTTCTCTATTTCGGCATCCCAAAATGCACGCCTTTAAAAACTTCTCTATTTCGGCATTCCAAAATGCGCACCGTTAAAAATCTTTCTTTTTTTATATTTCTAAAAATGTGTGATAAAGCGGCAGTTACCCTAAATTCCTTTCCTCATATTCCCCTCCGTGGGAGGGGACAAAGGGGTGGGGCGACAGATTTGGATTTATGTTAATTTCTATCACTTATTTTTAGAACCGCCCTTTTTTTTATAAAAAATACGCCTTTAAAAAAATCTTTTTTTATCCGCCGCAAACTTTTAGATCGAAAGTTTTTTGACTTAAAGAAATTTAATCTATTATAACAACCACTCCGCCTATCGGGGAAAAACCGTCCCCGAAAACAAACGTATAATTGCCGTAATTAAAAGATCCGCCCTCTCCGTCTTTGAATGTCAACCATTCGGACAAATTGTCAAAATCGATTTCAAAAAACGGTTCGATCGTTTCGTTTTTGTTCTCGTCGTCCTCCGTAGTATAATAGAGCGTCCAATTTCCCTCGGGCGCGGTTATAACCACTCCCCTCGCCGTAACGAAACAAAACGAACCGTCTGGAACCTCGACTCTTTCCGTTAAGACTGTCCCTGCAACGACGACGCACGTTGCACCGCCATAAATTCTAAAATACTTTCCTATAACAAGACTATAATAACCGTAATTAAAAAAACAACCCTCCGCATGAGAAAAATCCGTCCATTCGGACAAATTGTCAAAATCGATTTCAAAAAACGGCTCTATCGTTTCGTTTTTGTTCTCGCCGTCCTCCGTAGTATAATAGAGCGTCCAAGTCCCGTCGGGCGCGGCTATAACCGCTCCCCCCGCCGTAGCGAAACAAAACGAACCGTCGGGAACGTCGACGCTTTCTACGGCGAATTTAGTCTTTGGCATAGGTGCGATTCCGTCCGTCAACCAATCATACCCCTCCTCGTAAATCGAAAAAAACAATTTATGCAGATCGGAATATTCGGGCTTCATAACGGGCAGCCCCGTGCCGGGAATCACCTCTCCGTCCCCGTCCCTCTCCTCCGTTCCGGGGATGATTTCTCCGCTGTCTATTATAGCCGACGGGCTGTCATAACTCCCCACGCCGTCGTCCGCGCCGAAAAATTTCAGGTACGTGTCGTTCAAAGAGCCTATAATCCCCCCGAAAACCTTAAAAATGGGAATCAAAACGTTTTTTTCAAATTCGGAATAATTCCTCCCGTAAGAGCCGTAAGACCTAAAAGCGTTCGCCCTGCGGTTAAAGCCGGCGGTCTTTTCATCGTCATAAAAATCGCTCAGCCGAACCGCTTCGCCCAGATCCCACATATACCGCACATAGCCGCAATAGCGGAGATATTCGTTTTCGGAGGTCAGAAGTATATACGCGCTCGTGAGGTTCGCCTCAGCCTCGCGCATAACGCCCTTTGTGTGGGCGATTTCGTGCGCCGCAATGTCGGGAATAAAGTTTCCGTAGTAGTCCGCGTCGATATTCGCCTCTCCGAACGGAACAAAGGCGACTCCGACGATTTTCGCGAGATCCATAAACCATACGTTGTCGATACTCTTGACGTTCGGCGTGTATTCAAAAAAGTATTTCCCGTCGAGGCGTTTAAACTCTTCCTTTAAAATTTCGTTCAATTCGCCTATCGTATACGGCGAAACGACCTCTCCGTATTCGTCCTTTTCTAATTTATTATAGAGAGTGTAATAGTCGTATAAAAAACTTTCGGCGGCTTTCTCTACCTCCTCCGCGCCGTAGCGTTCGTCAAAATCGCCGTAGATCGGGAGGGAGATCGGGGCGCGGTAATACAAAACGCCCGCCGTCGCCGTATAAAAATCGACGCCGCCGATAACGATTGCCGAAACGATCAAAAAACCCTTCGAAACGATCTTAAATTTTTTCTTTTTCAAACCTATCACCGCGAGAACCAAGAGGACAAAAGCGGCGGCGATAAGCGCGAGAATAAAAGCCTCCAAAACCGAGAACTCAACCGCCGAGGTCAGCCGTCCCGCCGCGCCGCTTATATGCCGCGTGAAGTTTTGCGCGATAAATTCGGAGAATTTTTCGTTCTCCTTCAAGAGTACAAACAACCCGAAAAACGCGGAAAGAACCGCGAGCGCGATCAATACACCCTTAAATTTAACCTTTTTACCCTTCATTAAGAATCCTCCTTGAATAATGATTTTTTAAAAAACCGCAAGGCTTTATATTCACCTCTTACACCAATTTTGCAATTCACCTCTTACGCCAATTTTGCAATTCACCTCTTACGCCAATTTTGCAATTCACCTCTTACGCCAATTTTGCAATTCACCTCTTACGT
>JAISNN010000021.1 GCA_031276195.1 Clostridiales bacterium | reverse complement strand
GCCATAAAAGTTACGGTAAAACTTACTTTGCCGCCGCCAAAATAGCCTTTCACCATTTCGCACGAAGTCAAGAACAACGCCGCCGAAAAGACAACGGCTAATACCGCTATCAATTTTTGCATCTTTTTCATCGATTATTCCTCCATATTTTATTGTTTTTTGCTTTGTTTTTTATTGTTTTTTGCTTTGTTTTTTATTGTTTTTCGCTTTGTTTTTTATTGTTTTTTTACTTTTTTTTATTGTTTTTCGCTTGTTTTTTATTGATTTTCTTACCTTTTTGTTATCCTCTTTTGTTTTTTTTCCACCTATTCCGCCTATGTTTTTTATCGATTTTCTTACTTTTTTGTTATCCTCTTTTGTAATTTTTATAAATTACACTTATGTTTTTCAGCGATTTTTTTTAATTTTTCGTTGTCCTCTTTTGCGTTTTTCTCATAAATTATACCTCCTTTTTATTCTTTTCTCTAAACGTCAAAAAACGACCGTGTACGCCTCGAAATTTACGCAATTTCAAGCCGTACGCGACCGTTTTAAAGTTTTTTGTGAAAATTTTTTATAGCCTGAAAAGAGGCATTTAAGGGCTAAATTTGCCCCCCCCCCCCGTATGACATCTGATATAACATATGCCGTAACGTACGTTATATTTTTATTGAACTCTTTTCTTAACTTTTCCATAATTTTATTATATCATACATTTAACCTTTTGTAAACGAAAAATTTAATTTTTTTTATTTTTTATTCCAAATCGCCGCCCCACCCCCTAACCCCCTCCCACGGAGGGGAATTAAGGATAATACGGAAAATTTCAAAGTTTTTTTATTTTGTTTTAAAAATCGCCGTCGTTAAAAGTTTAGCCGCTATATTATCAAAAACAACCGAATATAAAGCGGCATTATAAAATTTTTTTAATCCCCCCTTTGGAAAGGGCTTTTGTATGCCCGTTTTCACAAGAAAACAATCTATTTTTTCCTTTTTTAAAAAATAACTTGACTGTTCTTTCTTTTTGTGTTATCATACAATCGTTATGAACTCCGATTCATAACGGTTGTATATATATTTAGGGGAGCTTAACCGCTGAGAGGAAACCTTTTCGTTTCGACCCTTAAAACGCGCGGAAAAAACGCGCGCGGAACCTGATTTGGGTAATGCCAACGTAGGAAAATTATTTTATCCGCCTTATGCTTATTATAGAGGATTTTCCTATTCGTATCGTTCGTATGGGGGAATCTTTTTTTTGTCGAATGCCGAAAGCCTAATTTATTAGAATAAAACGGAGAGAAAAAATTATGTCAAAAGAAAATCCGTCCTTAAAACGGCAGCCTTCCGCGCGTTTGGGGTTTGTGGACAACGTGCGCGGCATAGTCGTTATTATGTATATGCTGGCGCATTACGCGGCGGACAACCCCTCCGCCGTTGAAATTCCCTTGTGGTTCCGGCACGGCGGACACGGCGCGGGTTCGGCGTTTTGGCAATATTTCAATCTGAGTCTGATGGACTTGGGACAGCCGATTTTTTTTACGCTGATCGGATTGACCGTTTTTTACGCCTTTGAAAAACGCCTCGAACGCGGCTATTCCCTAAAAGAAGCCGCTATGCACGCCGTCGCCAGAAATTGCATACTGTTCACGGCGTCGGCGGTCTGGACGTTCGTTTTTGTGCGTTCGTTCGATTGGGATCTCTTGCGCGCGGTAGCCTTTACGGGACTGCTTGCCGTTCCGTTTCTTTTGATCAAGCCCGTCCGCCGTATTCCGTCGGTTCGGCTCGCGCTCGGCGCGGCAATACTTCTGATTCATCACGCGCTCGCCGATAAACTCGCGTTTCTCGCCGCGAACGAGGGCGGGATAGCGGCTTGCATAGGCTTTATCGGAATCGTCCTCATAGGTTCCGCTATCGGCGACTATTCGAGAAAAAGTCCGCTGAAATATACCCTCCTCACCGCCGCCCTCATCTTCATCGCCGTACTCACCGTCAATTATTGGGAACCCGCCGAATGGATTCTCTTTAATACCTCTTTTATGGTTCTGTCGCTCGCGATTGTCAACGGCATATTGTTCATATTGTACGCTCTGGATAAACTTATCCTAAACGGAAAACCCTTGCCCGTTCTCGCTTCGCTGGGGAAAAATATGCTTTTCTTTTTCCTCTTTGTCATAATGCTCGGCGGCGCGCCGAACGTGCTTATAGCGCGCCCCCTCACGGCGTTTGAATTTTGGGCGTTCGGAGGGATCTATATCGCCGTCTATTTGGGGTTGGGTTGGCTGTTCCAAAAGAAAAATATCGTCATAAAAATCTAAACGGCGTTTATATACGTCTATATAAATAAATTCACCAAAAAATATATTCCATTTTAAAAAATAGCAAAATAACGGAATTCAAAAAAATATATCCTATTTTAAAAAAATAGCAAAATAACGGAGTTTAAAAAAATATATCCTATTTTAAAAAATAAACGGAGAAAAATCGGAATGAAAAGACCTTACGCCACACAAAAAGACGCCGCAAAACGCGGTATCGCCACGCCCGAAATGCAAACCGTCGCAAAAAAAGAGAGCGCGGATATTCAAAAAATTATCGAACTCACCGCGAAAGGACAAATCGCGATTCCCGCGAACGTCCGCCATAAGTCCCTGTCCGCGGAGGGGATCGGCAAGGGCTTAAAGACGAAAATTAACGTCAATCTCGGCATCTCGGGCGACGCGAAAGACTATTCCGCCGAAATGCAAAAGGTCGAAACCGCGTTGAAATACGGCGCGGACGCCATTATGGATCTCAGCAATTACGGAAAAACCAACGCCTTCCGCAAGGCTCTTATCGCCCGCTCCCCCGCGATGATCGGAACGGTTCCCATGTACGACGCGGTGGGATACCTCGAAAAAGACCTTTTAGACATCACCGCGAAAGACTTTCTGAAAGTGGTCAGAGCGCACGCCGAAGAGGGCGTGGACTTTATGACAATCCACGCCGGCATAAACCGCCGCGCCGTCGAAGGCTTTTTGCGTTCGGGGCGAAAGATGAATATCGTATCGCGCGGCGGCTCGCTCCTTTTCGCGTGGATGCAAATGACGGGAAACGAAAATCCTTTTTTTGAATTTTATGACGACGTTTTGGAAATCTTACGCGAATTCGACGTTACGGTAAGCCTCGGCGACGCACTGCGCCCCGGATGCCTCGCGGACAGTTCCGACGCCGCCCAAATCGGCGAACTCGTCGAACTCGGAAATTTGACGAAAAGAGCATGGGCGCGGGACGTGCAAGTTTTAGTAGAAGGACCGGGACATATGGCTCTGAACGAAATCGCCGCGAATATGCTCCTTCAAAAAAAATTGTGTTTCGACGCGCCGTTCTATGTCTTGGGTCCCCTAGTAACCGATATCGCGCCCGGCTACGACCACATAACTTCGGCGATAGGAGGGGCGATCGCCGCGACCTACGGCGCGGATTTTTTGTGCTATGTTACGCCGGCGGAACATCTCCGCCTGCCCGATATAAACGACGTCAAAGAGGGCGTTATCGCGTCGAAAATAGCGGCGCACGCCGCCGATATCGCAAAAGGTCTGCCGAACGCGCGCGATATCGACGACAAAATGGCGGACGCGAGAAGAAAATTGGATTGGGAAAGAATGTTTGAATGCGCGATCGACGGCGAAAAGGCGCGCGCGTATTACGAAAGCCTGCCGCCCGCCGAAAAACATACCTGCTCGATGTGCGGAAAAATGTGCGCGATAAGGACGACGAATAAAATTTTGGACAATCAACAAGTTTGTTTGCTGGACTAAAAAATATTTTTGCGCTTGACTTAAAAAAATATGCGGCATATTATCAGCCTACGGCAAGCGTGTTTTATAAATATCGAATTAAAAAATATTTTTGCGCTTGACTTAAAAAAATATGCGGAATTAGAATTATCAATCAGCCTGCAATAAGCGTATTCCGCAATGCAAAATTTAAAAAATATCATTCGGAATAAAAAAAATTCTACAAAAAAACCTTAGCAAAATATAAAATACAAAACGCTAAACGCTAAATACTAAACGCAAACGCTAAATACGAATACAAAACGCAAAATATACACGCTAAACGCAAACGCAAAATAAGAATACAAAACGCAAAATACACACGCCAAACGCAAACGCAAAATGCGGAAAACAAAAATCGATTCTAAGGACGAGGAACATTATGAAAACCGTTCTCACTATCGCCGGCTCCGATTCGAGCGGCGGCGCGGGCATTCAAGCCGATATAAAAACCGTCACCGCTCACGGGCTTTTCGCAACGAGCGCGATCACCGCCTTGACCGCGCAAAATACCACGGGCGTATACGGAATATACGCCGTAGACGCGGATTTCGTCAAAAGGCAACTCGATTGTATCTTTAACGACATTTATCCGGACGCGGTAAAAATCGGTATGCTGTCCGACGAAAGCGTCATCGCGGCGGTCTGCGAAAGGCTGTCCTTTTATAAGGCGAAAAATATCGTTCTCGACCCCGTTATGGTTTCCACAAGCGGCTCGCGCCTCTTGACCGCGGGCGCGGAAAAAAAATTGACGGAACTCTTTCGGCTCGCGGCGGTCATCACGCCGAATATCCCGGAAGCGGAACGCCTGCTCGCGAACGCTTTTAACGGGACGGAAAATTACGGAAACATCGAATACGAAGAAACTTTTCACGCGAAAATATTAAACGAAAACGATATGCGCCGCGCCGCAATCACTCTCTCGAACGCCGCCGGCTGCGCGGTTTTGGTCAAAGGAGGACACCTCATTGACGGCGGAACTCCCTGCTGTAATTCCGAAACGAATAACAAAAAAACGTCATCTTTCACCGCTTGCGAAAACTCAAAATGTCAAAATACCGATACCGATTCCGAAACGAACGGCGCAAAAAAAGCCGTCGACTGCCTCGCCGAAAACGGCATTCTCACTATGTTTTCCTCCGGAATTGTCAAAAATCCGAACACGCACGGCACGGGCTGTACCCTCTCCTCGGCGATCGCTTGCGGCCTCGCGAACGGAAAAACACTCAAAGAAAGCATCGCGGCGGCAAAAAAATATCTCGCCGCCGCCCTAAACGCAAACCTGAACCTCGGAAAAGGCAGAGGCCCCCTCAATCATATGGTAAAAACGGATTTGTTTTAAAACCGCGCCGAAAAACTCCCGAAAATTTTCCGCGCGCTAAGTTTTAGGACAAGTCTATTACTTTTTTTCCGGCAAACTTATTCCGTCTTAGGAAAAACCTATTATTTTTTTCCCGTCTTTTTTCCTAATCCGCGCCAATAAATCTCCGTTTTTTTCAACAAACTTATTCCGCCTTAGGAAAAACATATTATTTTTTTCCCGTCTTTTTTCCTAATCCCGCCGTCAATAAATCCCTGATTTCTTTCAACAAACTTATTTCGTCGCCGTCTTTCGCGCCGTTTTCGGCATTGTTTATATCAGGATTCTGTATTTTGATGTCCGTTTTCCCGTTTCCGCCGCCCGTTTTGCTTGCGGCTTGTCCGTCCGCGTTTAATGTTTTGTCCGTATTTTGTCCGTTCGCGCCCGATATTTTGTCCGCGCTTTGCGCGTCCGTATCCGCCGTTGCGCTTGCAATTTCACCGCTTTTATTCGGCGTTTCGCTTACAATTTGCCCGTTTGCGGTTGATACTTTACCCGTGTTTTGCGCGTTTACGCCCGCCGTTTCGTTTGCGTTTTGCGTATTTGCGTCCGCCGTTTCGGTTTGCTCTCCCGAATGCGTTTTATTCTTTTTTTCGCGGAAAATTCCCGCGATTTTCGCTTCGCCCTCGGCGATCTGCTTATGGAGATTGACCTTCGCGCGGTTATAAAACTTCACGACCAAAAACATCGAAAGCGCGATGATGACGAAATCCAAAATGTTTTTCAAAAACCGTCCGTAATATACCGCGATTTCGCCGACGATCCCGGACGCGGTTTGCGTTCCCTCGACTATGACGATTTTCAGATCCGCAAAATCGACTCTGTTCATCACGAGCGAAACCATGGGCGTGATTATGTCGTCCACAAGACTGCTGACGATTTTCCCGAACGCCGCGCCGATTATGACCGCGACGGCGAGATCGATCACGTTTCCCTTGTTGATGAATTTTTTAAATTCCTCAAAAAATTTTTTCATAAATTGTACGTTCCTTGTTTTGTTCTTTTTTTATTTTTCGGTATTTCTTTTATCGGTTTTCGGTTTTTATTATTTTTCGGTATTTTTTTTGATATTTTGCGTCGTTTTTTCGTATCGTTTCTTTCGGTGTTTTTTTGTTCCGTTGTTATATTGTCCGCCGTGTTTTTCTTTTTTATCATCCTTTCGTGTTATTTTTTAGCGGTATTTTTTGTTTCGTTCGTTGTCTTTTTTGTCGTGTTTTTCTTTTTTATTATATTTACGCATCGTTTCTTAGCGGCGTTTATTATATACCATAGCGAATATCGTTGTCAATTTTTTTTATATGCCGAATTGAAAATATCGGAATCGGAAATGCAAATCATTTATTCTATATTCAAAAATATCAAATTACAAATGCAAGCCGCCTATTCCGTGTTTTAAAATGCCGAATCGCGAACGCAGATCATTTATCCTATATTTAGCGGTATCAAATCGCAAACGCAATCATTTATCCTATATTCAAAAAATATCAAATAACGAATAAAAATCGCCCGTTCCGTATTTTAAAAATGGCGAATCGCCGATGTAAATTACAGAATTCAGCAATTTAATATACTAAAAAATGCGCGGAAAAAATAAATTTCCATAAAAAACGCGGAAAAAACTTTCTTGAAAGCCTTTTCCGCGCCTTTGATCTTGATTCCGCTATACGGACTACCGATATATATTTTTACGCTTGCGATATCCGTATACGGCGCTACGCTGAAACTATACGGCGGATTTGAAAGCGTAACGAGCGTATATCCGTTCGCTTGACTTAAAAGTTTAACCGCCGCATATTTCTATATACAATCCGAAAAACCATCCTAAAACCGTATCCCGGATAAGGTATAATGAACGAATCAATATATCTCATCCGTCCAAATCGTCGTCCTCGCGCCGCCGCCCGATGAAAATATCTTAATTTCCGTGAGCGCGGCAATACCCGTCGATTGATTCGTCCGCCGTATCAAAACGGTGTAATTTTCCTCCGAACGCATCAAAACTACCGCGCCGATAGCCGCCTCCATTCCGCCCGTCATCGCCAAACCGTCGATAACCGCGCCAACCAAAAGAAGATTCTGCAAATTCGCCGCGTATGCGTTTACGTCCACAACCGATGTAGTCCCCGCGCCCGCAATAAGCCTCATATTCAACATTTCTTGATCGTCGTTATGCCGCAACTCAAACGTCAAATCGCCGACGGCAACCGAATAAGCGGCGGACGGCGCGGATAAATCAACGTTGTAGACGACACACGCCCTCTTTAAAGCGGGTATGTTCGTCGCGCCGCTCTGCGTTACGATTTCAAAAGCGTAATCCGCACCCGTGTCCTCCGTAACGATTACTTGGGGCGAAAATCCCGCCGGTCCTTGCGGACCTTGCGGTCCCATCGGACCTTGCGGACCTTGCAGACCCTGCGGACCTATTCCTCCCGCCGGACCCTGCGGACCTATCGGACCTATTCCTCCCGCCGGTCCCTGCGGACCTATTCCTCCCGCCGGTCCCTGCGGACCTATCGGACCTATTCCTCCCGCCGGTCCCTGCGGACCTATCGGACCTATTGCTCCTTGCGGTCCCTGCGGACCTATCGGACCTTGCGCTCCCGTTGCGCCTGCCGGACCTGCCGGACCTATCGCTCCCGTTGCGCCTGCCGGACCTGCCGGACCTATTGCACCCGTTGCTCCTGCCGGACCTGCCGGACCTATTGCTCCCGTTGCCCCCGTTGCTCCCGTCGCACCCGTCGGACCTGCCGGACCTGCCGGTCCTAGTGCACCCGTTGCTCCCGTCGGACCTGCCGGACCGATCGCGCCCGTTGCTCCTGCCGGACCTGCCGGACCTATTGCACCCGTTGCTCCCGTCGCTCCCGTTGCGCCTGCCGGACCTGCCGGACCTATCGCACCCGTTGCTCCCGTCGGACCTGCCGGACCTATCGGACCTATTGCACCCGTTGCTCCCGTCGCTCCCGTTGCGCCTGCCGGACCTGCCGGACCTATCGCGCCCGTTGCTCCTGCCGGACCTGCCGGACCTATTGCTCCCGTCGGACCTATCGGACCCGCCGCCCCCGCCGCGCCCGTTGAGCCTTTCGGACCTGCCGGTCCTATCGGCCCCATCGGTCCCATCGGTCCGGGTTCGCCTTGCGGTCCTATCGGTCCGCGTGAACCTCTCTGCATTATAACCGCGGGACCGCAGCACGTCGGTTTCGGCAACGGAAATCCGCAGCAGCGGCTGTCGGCGGTATAATTCAGACAGCCTCCCACGTAACTCTCTTGGTCGGGGCGCGCGCCGCTTCCGTAATAATAATTATCCATACTCCTCCTGTCATTTTTCTTGTATTTTTTAAAAACCCGTTTTATATTTTTTCCTAACGGATTTTCAGTCCCGAAGGTTAAATTTTTGTCAAAGATGATTAAAGGCTCATAAAATATCGGGCTGTTACATATATATGTGAATTAAAGCGGAATTGCCATAAAAACGGAATAAAAAAATGCGGAAAGATTTATTCTCTCCGCATTTTTTAATATAAGCCGTTTGTTTTTTTATATATTTTATATTCGTTAAACTTTTAATCCGCTTGAATCTTCTCTATTCCGTCTATTCTCGCTCTCGCCGCGGCTATTTTTTCGTCGATTTCTTCTTTTAGCGACAGATGTTTTATATCTTTTTCCGTTTCGTCGATGACGGCCGTAATTTCCGCATAATTTTCGGCTGTATAGTCGTCCTCTTTGTACAGCGACCTAAGGTTCTTTATGACCGCTTCCCCGTACTCCTTTTTGATCAAACCTTTCGCCTCGTTCGCCGCCGAAACCACGGCGTTTATAGACCGCGCGGACTTGATTTTGAACAGCGCGCCGTCTATAATGCGGCTGACCGCGCTCTCCGCGTCCCCCTCGGAATACACAAAGGCATATTCCGTTTTTAAACTTTCCGCGGTTTGCGTCTTAAAATTTTTCAATTCCGCGGCTCTCGACGAAGTCGTAACGACGACCACGCAGACGGCTAAGGCGATCGCTATGGCGGTCAGCGCGAAAACAAAAATATTTTGGTTGCTTTTATTTTTCCAAATATCATAAAGTTTCATCGGAATACTCCCGTTTTTTTTTAGTGATTAGCGGTTAGCGGTTAGCGATCGGCGGAGGTACTTATTTAACGGCGGTTAGCGGCTTTGTTGCGTTGTTATTTTACCGTTGCGTTGTTTAATCGTTTTGCGCCGTTATTTTCTTTTGACGTTGTCGTTTTATCTTTTTATTATATCGTTTTTGCTTTGTCGTTTTTCGTTTTGCCGTATCGTTATTTTATCGTTTTATTTTCATCGTTATCTATTATATCATATGCGGAAGGTTTTTTCAATACTTTTTCCGTTGTTTTTTATTCAAATCCTTACGGAATTTAGGCAAACGGCGTAAAAAATTATTTTTATAACCGAAAATCTCTTGCTTTTATTCCGAAATAGTGATAAAATAATCTACGCTATTGATATAGTATCGAAAAATTACCGAAAAAACGGAGGGAAATAGATATGTCGAGAGTATGCAGTATCTGCCAAAGAGGGCGTATGACGGGAAATACCGTCAGCCACAGCAACAGAAAAGCGGGAAGAGTCTGGAACGTCAACCTGCAAAAGGTCAAGTTGAAAGGCAAAACCGGAAAATCATACGTCTGCACAAATTGCCTAAAAAGCGGCAAAGCGGACAGAGTTTAAATTTAGCGGCCGGCGGTTAGCGGCCGGTGAAAGCGGTTATCGGATAGTGATCGGCGGTCGGTGATATGTGAAAGCAATTATTTGGTCGTTAGTGATCGGCAATCGGTGAAAAGGCAACCGTTTAGATAATTATTAGCGGCGGCGTTAAGGGATTAACGCTTGCGCGTCTTAATTAAAGAAATAAGGCTTACGTTTTTTGCGTATGCCTTTTCTTGTTTTAAAAAAACAAGGCTCGTTCTTTTATATTTTTCTTTTTTTGCCGCTAAAAAAATAAATCTAAAAAAATGAGGCTTACGTTTTTTATGTATGCCTTTTCTTGTTTTTTGTTTTCATACGACCGGTCTTGGTATCGCGGATAAACGCCTGCGCCGGCCGCTAAATTCCAAACAATTTTTCGCTTATAATCTTCCTCAATTCGTCCAGCCCCTCCCCCGTTTTCGCCGAAACCGAAACCGAATCGGTCAAAACCGGTCTTACGTTATCCGACGGGATATCCGTCTTGTTATAAACGGTCACGATAGGTTTTCCTCCCGCGCCCAAAGATTCCAAAACGGACAAAACGACGTCGTATTGCCGCGTCATATTTTTCCCGGACGCGTCGACGACGTGGAGCAGCAGATCGGCGTATTTGACCTCCTCCAACGTCGAACGGAAAGCGTCGATCAGTTCGTGCGGAAGGCGGTCGATAAATCCGACGGTATCGGTCAAAAGATATTCCTTATTCAAATCGAACCAAATCTTTCTGGTTACGGGGTCAAGCGTCGCGAAAAGTTTGTCCTCCGCCTTTACGGACGACTTTGCGAGAGCGTTCATCAGCGTACTCTTTCCCGCGTTCGTATAGCCCACGATCGCGGCGGTTTTAATCCCTCCGTTCGTTCGGTTTTCGCGCCTGAGATCCCTCTCCTTTTTGATTTTTTCGATTTTTTCCGAAAGTTCGAACACGGCGCGTTTGATATGCCGCCTGTCCGTTTCCAATTTTGTTTCGCCCGCGCCCTTTGTCGCCGCGCCCGCGCCTCCTCCGCCTCCTATTCTGGAAAGAGCCTTGCCGCGCCCCAAGAGTTTCGGAAGGGTATATTTCAGGCGCGCAAGTTCGATTTGCAGTTTGCCTTCGTTCGTCGAAGCGTGCCGCGCGAAAATTTCAAGGATAAGCATAGCGCGGTCGACGACGCCGACGCCCAAAGCGGTTTCGATATTTTTTAATTGCAAACCGCTCAATTCGTTGTCAAAGACGACGAGCCCCGCTTTTTTTTCGTTTACGATTCCGCGTATTTCGTCTATCTTGCCGCGCCCCGCGCAAAAATTTTTGTCGGGAACGGACTTGATTTGAAATACCCCGCCTACGGAAACAAGCCCCGCCGTGTCGGTCAAGCCTTTTAATTCTTCGAGATAATAGGCGGCGTTTCCCGCGTTCTCCGCGACGCAGACCAAAACCGCCCTCTCCGCGTCCTCGACGGTTTTTAAGAGGGCGGGCTTGACGAACAGCCGTTCCGATTCCGCGATCTTTGCGAACGCCGCGGCGTGGTCGATTTTTTCGTAAGACGGATAGAATACGACTTCGCTTTTGCCGTTTCCGCGTATAAACGCCATCGAGATATCTTTGCCGCCGCCGCTTGCGTTCACCGCCGCCAGCATATCGAGCCGCGACGAATGGAGCGCGGAGAAGTCCGCCGCGGAAAGCGCGGACGAACCGTTCAAATGCGTATGAAAGCACCGAACCCCCGTCAGTTTTTCTTCGGAGCGTTTGAGGTTGATTTGGCGCGCGGAGACCGCCGCGCTGTCGCCGATTCCGACGGACAAAAGCCGCCCGCCGCGAGAGAGATAGACGCAGACTTCGCGGTTTATCCTCTCCGAGATTTCGCAGACTTCACGCAAAACGCCCCCGTCGATTACGAATTGTTTTTCGTAAGAGCCGACGAGGGCTTCGAGTCTGTCGAGTACGGTTTTTTTTATACCTTCGGTGTTTCCGTAAATCATAATTACTTCGATATTTTAAAATTTTTTTAGCCGCGTTGAGCCTTATTGTATCTCGGATTTGCTCCGCTTGATTTCGTTTTTCTTGTCAATATTTAAAACTTATTCGCCTTGTTAAGCCTTATTGTATCTCGGATTTGCTCCGCTTGATTTCGTTTTTCTTGTCAATATTTAAAATTTCTTCCGCTTCGTCCGGGCTTGCCCGTTTCGGTATGCTTCGGTATTTTTTATACGGCATTATTTTATTTCGCCCCGTTAAGCCTTATTGCATTTCGGAATTTCTCAACCTTGTTTCGGCGAATAATTCGGCGATTCCTTAGTTATGGTGATGTCGTGCGGATGGCTCTCGATCAGCGACGCGTTCGTAATTTTTATAAACTTCGCCTTTGTCCTCAGATCCTCTACGGCCGCCATTCCCGTATATCCCATACCCGAACGCAAACCGCCCATAAGTTGCAAGATGACCTCCGAAAGCGCGCCGCGGTAAGGAACTCTCCCCTCGACGCCCTCGGGAACAAGTTTCGTATTCGCCGCGCCCGCCTGAAAATATCTATCCTTGCTTCCGCTTGCCATAGCCGCGATCGAACCCATTCCGCGGTATGTCTTGAAACTCCTGCCCTGAAAGATTTCGATATCGCCCGGGCTTTCCTTCGTCCCGGCGAAAAGCGAACCGATCATAACCGCGGACGCGCCCGCGCCGATCGCTTTCGCGATGTCGCCCGAATATTTGATTCCTCCGTCGGCGATAGTGCGTTTTCCGAGTTTATCCGCCGCCTCCGAACAATCCATAATCGCGGTGATTTGCGGCACGCCGATCCCCGCCACGATACGCGTCGTGCATATCGATCCCGGTCCTATCCCGACCTTTACGACGTCCGCGCCCGCGTCGATTAAGGCTTTCGTCGCCTCCGCCGTCGCGACGTTGCCCGCGACGAGGCATATTTTCGGATATTTCGCCTTAATCCGCGAAACGGTCTTTATGATGTCTATATGATGCCCGTGCGCCGAATCGACCGCGATTATGTCCACTTTCGCCTGGACGAGAGCGGCGGCGCGCTCCATAGTATCCCCCGTAACGCCCACCGCCGCGCCGGCGAGCAGTCTGCCGTTTTTGTCCTTTGCGGAATTCGGATATTGAATGGCCTTTTCGATGTCCTTGATCGTGATCAATCCCTTCAATTTATAACCGTCGTCCACAAGAGGAAGTTTTTCGATTCTATGCCTTGCCAAAATCGCCTGAGCCTCTTTTAAACTCGTGCCGACGGGCGCGACGACCAGCCTGTCGCGTCCTTTTGTCATCACGTCGTTTATGGGTCTGTCGTAATTCGTCTCGAAACGCAAGTCGCGGTTGGTCAAAATCCCGATCAAAATCCCGTCCTTCGTGATGGGAACGCCGCTGATTTTATACCTTTGCATAAGATTCAAAGCGTCGCTGACAAGGTTTTCGGGCGACAAAAAAAACGGATCGGTAATGACCCCGTGTTCGCTCCTTTTTACCTTGTCTACGTTCGCCGCCTGCTCGGCGATCGATAGGTTTTTGTGAATGATCCCCGCTCCGCCTTCGCGCGCAACCGCGATTGCGAGTTCCGCCTCCGTAACGGTGTCCATCGACGCGCTGACAAGAGGAATGTTGAGAGTGATCCCGTCGGTCAATTTCGCGGACAAATCGGTGTCCTTGGGCAAAACGCGCGACTCTTGCGGAATCAATAAAACGTCGTCAAACGTCAACCCTTCCTTGATAATCTTATCCATAAATTCATACTCCTCGGTATATTTTTATACGCCCGAAACGCCGCGCGCAAGAATTCTAAATTTTATATGATCAAAACGGAATTAAAACCGATAAAAATACGCGCCCGCCGTTTTTCACGGTATGCCGAAATACCGCGCGCCGCTAAAAAAGCGTTTTGCCGCGCATTATAAATTATAAATTTAATTCCGCAGATATAAAAATACGCTATAACCTTAATTCCGCAGATATAAACAAACGCTATAAACTTAATTCCGCAAATTTAAATACACGCTAAATATAAGTTTTTAAAACAAAAACACAACATACAGTATTCCGTTTTTTTAGAAGATCATACTATATATTGTGTTTTTCAGTAATAAAGTGGTGGAGATGAGGGGATTCGAACCCCTGACCTATGCGTTGCGAACGCATCGCTCTACCAACTGAGCCACACCCCCGGAAATTAACCCCCGTATAGACGAACAGTCCGCCGCTAACCCGGGATACTTTTTTTAAAAAAACGCCGTCCGCCCTTTTTTAAACCGCCTCTCTTGTCCTCGACACCCCTAATAGAAAAGCGCTCTGTAAACCGCCGCCCTTTCCGTTAAAACGGCTTAAACCGCCTCTCTTGTCCTCGACACCCCTAATAGAAAAGCACTCTGTAAATCGCCGCCCTTTCCGCTAAAACGGCTTAAACCGCCTCTCATAGTAAACCGCTTCCGTACCGATTTATAATATTATACCATATTTTCCGATAAACACAAACGATTTATCGGGATTTTTTAAAATTTTTTACTTTTTTTGTTTTTCATCGGCTGAAATTGCTAACGCAACCGGTAAAATAAGGAAAAAAAGTGTCTAACTTATACCGTTTCACCTTCAAATCAAGCAATGTCGGATTTGAAATCCGCCGCTCTTTCCGTTCATATTTTTTCTTTTTCGGACTTTATTCAAAAAAACACCGCTATTATCTAAGTCCGATCGTGCGGCCGTCCCCGAATGAAAAATAATAATCCGTTTTCGGGGTAATCAAAACTCTCTCGAAGTCCGTCGTAACGATTTGCGCTCCCGATAAAATCGCTTTTTGCGCCCGTTCCGCGTCTATGACCATTCCCTCGTCCGCTCTCGTGCGAACGATATAATTCGCGGAAACAAGCGCGGCGATGCCCTCCGTATCGGGTTCGTTATACAAGATATGCGAGGCGTATTTTGAATATTTTTCCAAAGCCGAACGGTCGTAAGCCGAAATTTGAACCGTCGGGAAAAGCGTTTGACTTTTCAGCGATTCGTCCAAACCGATATAGACCGGCGTCAATTCGTCGCCGTAATGCAGCAAAAACATAAACTTGCCCTTCGCTTCGGACAATTTCGGAAAATTGTTGGCGGCGACGGCGTCCTTCATACTCTCATAGGCGCCGATTATGTCGGATGGTGTGATGAGTTTATCCCGTCCGATTGCGTCCGCGATAGTTTTATCCAGCCTTTTCAAGGTTTCCGCGCCCGGCTTTTCGATTTTCGGATTCATAATCCAAGGCTCCGATTTGTATTCCAAAAGGATTGTAACGGGGACGTGATCGGGGTTGTTATTCGACCAAATCAAAACTTCTTCCAAAGCAAGCGTGAGATCGGGCGCGCTCGAACGGTAATCCACGACCGCGAAATGCGAAAGGTTAAAGCCGCCGTCTTGCGCCCGAACGTCCCATTCCAAACCGCGCACCCCGTCGTTCAGTTGTTCGGTGAAAGCCGGATGCTCATAGACAAACTCGGTCTGCATTTTTTTCGGCACAAAAAAATCGAAATACGCGCCGATAAAGCCGTCGAACATTTTGCGGTAACTGTTGTGGGTGTTGACCGTGCGGATCTCGTGTATAAGCGGATCCAAACCGAGATCGAACGCCGCGAAACTCTGTTCGTCTACGGGATCGCCCGGGTTTTCGCGCAGTTGAACGACGCGCGCTTTTTGGGCGGCGAGGTCGTTTTCAAGCCCCTTTCCCGCGAAATAAAAGGCGGGGATGACGAAAGCGGCGGCGGCGAAAAACACGGCGGCAAAAAACACCGACAAAACGATTTTAAAACCTTTTTTCTTTTTTGCTTTATTCATAATATATCTCCCTTGAAATAAAATTTTTTTATGTTTTTTATAACGTTTTTCGCGGTATAGTCCCGCACTTATTTTAAGCGGCGCATAAACGCCCGACGCTTAATTCTCAAATAAATACGGTTAAATTCTTATTCCCGTCCGAAAGTTTTTCAACGTTTTTCGCGATATAGTACCGCGTTTACCGGCATTCAAACGCGGCTAAAAATATTCGCCGATGATTTTTTTCAATTCCTCTATCCTCTCCGCTTTCATCACCGAATCTTTCAAAATTTTCGCGTTTTTCATACCCTTAGCGTAGGCGGCGATATGTTTTTTCATATGGTTGACCAAGAGTTTTTCGCCGCAATACTCCTCTAAAACGGAAATTTGCAAAAGAATACACGCTTTTATATCCCTGTCTTTTTTCCGCTCCTTTCCCTCCGCCTCCAAAATGTCCGCGAAAATATACGGATTTCCGACCGCGCCCCTGCCGATCATAACAAAATCGCATCCCGTCTCCCGAATTCGGAAATAATCCTCCGCGGAGGCGACGTCGCCGTTCCCTATGACGGGAATTTTGAGGGCATTTTTGACCTCTTTTATGATCGAATAGTCCGCCTTTCCCGAATAGTATTGCGTTTGGAGTCTGGCGTGAACCGCGACCGCGTCCGCTCCCGCATCCTCCAAAGCGGCGGCGGTCTCGGGCGCGTTCACCTTATCGAAGCCGGCGCGGATTTTTGCCGTAACCGCCCTATTGCCCGCGGCTTCTTTCAACGCCGCCATAATTTCTTTCATTCTCGGTATGTCTTTTAAGAGCGCGGAACCCTCGCCGTTCTTGACTATTTTCGGCACGGGACAGCCCATATTCACGTCGATTATGTCGAATTTTTCGAGGTATAGACTCGCGGCTTTATAAAAGATTTCCGGCTCCCGCCCGAAAAGTTGAACCGCTCTCGGGTTTTCGTATTCCGATGTACGGAGGAGCGTTTTTGTCTTTTCTCCGGCATAGACCAAACCTTTCGCGCTGACCATTTCCGAGTACGTCAAGCCCGCCCCGCACAAAATCGCCGCGGCGCGGAAACCCGCGTCCGTATAGCCCGCGAGGGGGGCGAGCATAAGATTGTTTTTTAAATCGATATTTCCTAATCTCATATTTTTTAAAATTTTAAAGTTTTTTCGTATTTATACGGCGGACTTTCAAGCCCTTTTTTCAGGTGTTTTACGCCGTAAATTTATAAGCCGTCCGCGTATTTTTATACCGCGTTTTTAAGCCGTTTTCCGCGGTTCTATACCGTCAATTTCAAGCGTTTTTGTATCGCGCTTAAAAACTCTTTTTCACGCATTTATACCGCGTATTTTCAGACGTTTCGGCATATATATCCGCAACGATATATCCGTAATTTTTTAAGCGTTTTTATCAGTTCCATACCGCCATATACCGCGAATTTTTAAGCGTTTTTCCGCGCTTCTATACCGCGTATTTTCAGATATTATTTTTTTCTTGCGCCTTTGCCGAATTCCAATATTTTTCTCTCTCTTCCTTCGTCAGTTCCGAAAAACTCTTTCCGTCTTTTTCCGCCGCCGCCTCCATAAATTCCAGCCGTTTAGCCGCCCTGTCCACCGCCTCTTTCAAAGCGGTTTCGGGTTCGACTCCCGTCCGCCTCAAACATTCCGCGGCGGCAAGCAGCATCTCGCCGCCTTTTTTCTTTTGTTCGCCGGGGGTTTCCGCCGTTCTCAATTCCGCCGTTTTTTCGGCGATTTTGCCGAAAGCCTCATCCTCGTCCTCATACCCGAAGCCGTATTTCGCCGCCGCTTTCATGATTTTTTCGGCTCTTAGCAAAGCGGGAAAGTTATTCGGAACGGATTTTATTTTGTCCGTCATATTCGTATATTTTTTCTCTTTCGCCTTCGCCTTTTCCCACGCGGCGAGAGCCTCTTTTTCGTTCGCCGCCGTTTCGCCGCCGAAAATATGCGTATGCCGAAAAATCAGTTTTTCACAAAGCGCGGTCAGCATATCGTATACGTTAAAGTCGCCCTCGTCCTCGGCTATGACCGCGTGAAAAACGGCTTGCAAAAGTACGTCGCCGCTCTCCTCCAACATTTTATCACGGTCGGATAACTCGATCGCGTCGACGAGTTCGTAAGCCTCTTCGATGGCGTTTATCGCGATCGATTGATGGGTTTGCGCCATATCCCATTTACAGCCGCCGCGCCCTCTCAGGCGTTTCATAACGAGGTATAGATCCGCCATATCGTGAACCTTATTCGCGGTCGTTTCGGAGGGAGGAATTACCAAAACGGTACGGTAGTCATACACACTTTTTTTCTGTCCGTCGATTTCAAAGAGGGTGGTTTTGAGGATTTCGCCGCCGCCGTATACGAGAAAAACCTCCGCGCCGCCGTATATATCGGACAGCCGCAGTTTCACGTCCGACGCGGTGAAGGCGTTGTCGATGTCCTTGACGACGAAATAAAACCGCTTATCGGGGAACAGACATTCGGTATCCTTCAATTCATACGCGCCGATCTCCGTAACGGCGGGAAGCGAAAACAAGCCGCCCCTATTTCCGTTCGGCAATTCCGCTTTCCGAATGCCGCCTTTCGCGTTTCCGCTTTCGTTTATCGATTCCGTATTTTGTATATAACATTCCGCGTTTCCGCTTTCGTCTATCGATTCCGCATTTTCCGCATCGCTTTGCATACCGCATTCCGCGCTTTCTTTCTTATTTCCTATTCCGGATATATCTTTATTTCCGTTCGGCAATTCCGCATTCCGAATACCGCATTTCACATTTTCGGTTTTGCTTTCCGTTTTATTTTCGGTTTCCTCTAAATACGCGCTCCGCATCGCCCGCGCGACCGCATACACCCCGGCGGAAGCCGCGGGGATCAATTCCGCGCCCATACGGATCAACGCCGCCGCCGTCGCGTCGCCGCCTCCCGAGCCGTCCGTGAGATAGACGGTATTTTTATATTTTTTCGACGTTTTAAAAACAAACGCCGTAATTCTCTCGTTCAAATCGTCGAAATCTTTCGCCTCCTCAAAAAAATTGTCGAGAACGAAAAACTCCGCGCCGCCCTTAAAAAAAACATCCGAACCGCCCTTTCCTTTGTTCAAAAAAGCGTCTTTAATGATTTTCGCGCTCTTAAACTTTTCGGATTTCAAAATTACGCAATCTGATTTTTTGATCGCCCCGCACGCCCTAAGACTCAAATCACCCGAAAAAAGCCCCAACCCGATAATTTTTAAATTCATAACTTCGCCTTTGTTTTTTATTTTGTTTGCTTTTTTTCATTATTGCATTATTTTATTTTTTCGTTTACCTTACTATCCGTTTACTTTATTTTTTCCATTATTCCGTCCGCTTCGTTATACCCGTCCGCTTTATTTTTCCATTATTCCGTCCGTCCCGTTGTTCACGTCCGCTTTATTTTGCCATTATTCCGTCCGTTCCGTTATACCCGTCCGCTTTATTTTACCATTTATTCCGTGTTTTTCGTTGTTCTCGTTTATTTTATCTTTTCCCTTTGTTTCATTTCTTTATGCGATCCCTCTACAGTATAACAAAAAAACAACGGCGTGTCGCTGTTTTTTGCAATAAATATTCAATTTTTTTCTAAATTGTTTAAAATTTTTAATTATTTTCGGTTGTTTTATACTCACTGTTCCGGTTTAAAAGTTTAACGAGTAGTTTAACGAGTATATTATAGCAAAAAAACAACTTCTCTCATTTTCCGTATATTCCCCTCCGTATGGCGACCGCTTAATAGAAAGTAAATTCTTTCGTTTAAAGTGGGGATATGAGGAAATTCCCCTCCGTGGGAGGGGATAAGGAAGCGGAGATTAAACGGAACGAATTTTGAATAGCGGATTTTTTAGATAGAAACCGAATTGTTTTTGCAGGCAATAGCATCCGCTATTGCCAAAAACACAAGGCGGTTTATGGCAAAAAAGACGCATTCTAAAATCCGTTCAAGTTTACTCGACGATTCCAAGGGTGGGGCGTAACGTCCGCTTGATACGGACTATTTACGTCAACGCCGACAGGACTTACAAAGCGACGCATTTTAACGGTATTTCACTAACTATCCGCAATTCCCCTCCGTGGGAGGGGACAAAGGGGTGGGGCGACGATTTGGAAAAAATTGAATTTTTCCATTCAAAGCGCGGAGAGCGGAAATTCCCCTCCGTAAAGCGACCGCTTAAATAGAAAGTAAATTCTTTCGTTTAAAGTGGGGATATGAGGAAATTCCCCTCCGTGGGAGGGGATAAAAGGGGTGGGGCGGCATTATGAAAAAAACTTTCACCATTAAAAAAACTTCTCTCTTAAAAAACAAAGAGAGAAGTTTTTTTATATTTTTCTAAACGCTATTAGGAAAACCTTAATTTTGTAAAATTTAGATTATTCCTTTTAGGTTTTAAAAATTCCATTAGGATATTCTTAATTCCGTAAAAAATCCTAAACGCCGCTTATTAATTCCACTTCGTCGGAACTTTCACTCCGTCTATGGTTTCATAATGCCAATACCCCTCTCCAGCATCGGGGTTTTCCGAATACCAATACACGGGACGGTTAAGAGGATTCCAACTCGAAGTCCACCCGTCGTCGGGCTTGCTCTCCGCCTCCGCGTAAATCGTCAACCTGGCACAACCGGAAAACACACCCTTACCGATCGTCATTACTCCCTCGGATATGACGATTGTTCTCAAATTTATGCAACCGGAGAACGCTTGATCCCCGATAGCCGTTACTCCCTCGGGTATAACGATCGTTGTCAAACTACTGCAACCGGCGAACGCATAACTCCCTATACTCGTTACTCCCTCGGGTATAACGATCGTTGTCAAACTTTTGCAACCGGTGAACACACCATTACCGATCGTCATTACTCCCTCGGGTATGGCGATCGTTGTCAATTTACCGCAACCATAGAACGCTTGTTCACTGATAGTCGTTACTCCCTCGGGTATGGCGATCGTTGTCAAACTTCTGCAATTATAGAACGCTTGAATACCGATACTCGTTACTCCCTCGGGAATTTCAACGGAAGTAATACTTTGACCTTTAAATCCTCCGTCCGCTATCCTCACCACCTTTTGCCCTTGGTATACCGCGGGGATTACAATGTCCGTACCGCTTGCACCTCCGTATCCCGCTTCCCAACCGTTTTCCGTCTGCGCATACGCCAACCCTTCGGTGAATACTCCTTCAATCCCCGCCATTTCTATAACCGCATTACTGTACGCCCCGTCTACCGCATCCGCATAATTCGCCGCTTCGATCGCATCTATTCCGTCCTCATAAGCCTCGTTTAACGCGCCGAAACTTTCCTGATCGTAGCCCTCGCTCTCCGCGATCAATCTCTCATACTCGACCGTCAAAAGTTCTTTCAACGCCGCCTTTAACTGCCCTAATAACTTCGTCGTTTCCGTCCATTTCGCGGTCAGTATAAGGTTTCCGCTCGCGGTACCGCCCTCGAACAGCGTTCCGCCCTCGTATACCCAACCGGCAAAGTCATACCCATCCCTTGTCGGATCTGTTTCGGGGAACCTCACCGCCTCGTCTTTTCTCAGCGTTATCTCATAATACGGTTCGTCTAAACCCTCTACTACAAAACTCACCGTATAACTCTCTATCGCCGTCCACTTCGCAATCAGCGTCAGCGTCGCGTTGACTTCCGCGCCGTCAAACAGCGCGCCGCCCTCGTACGCCCAGCCCGCGAATTCATAACCGTCCTTTGTCGGCTCAACTTCGGGAAAGATTACCTCTCCGCCCTTTTTAACCGTCGTTTCGTAATGCGTTTCACCGTCAACGACGAATACAACGGCATATATTTCCTCTTTCTCTTTTTCTTCCTCTTTTCCGAAATATCTTTCCGCAAACACCCCCGACGCAAGAGCGGCCGCCGCCAAAACTATAATCCCCAAAAAGGTCAGAAATATCTTTCCTCCGTTCACAGCTTTAACCGCTTTGATCGGCGTCCCGGTCTTGACGGGTATTTCCGCCGCTCTCACACCCGCGCCGTTGACCGAAGCGGCGTAATTGCCCTCCGCAACATTCGCGGCTTTCTCGCGCGCCTTTTTTCCTCGCGGCGGAATAATCCGCGGCTCGCGGTAATCCGACGACTCGTCCGTAAAAACAAGCCCGAAATCAAACGACGATTCGACGGGCGCGCCTCCCGGCGCGGCATTGTTCACCCCTTTCCCGGGCGTTTCTTGACTTGACATAATTTAATTCCTCCGTAGTTCACTTTATTTTTTATTGCTTTTTCGCTGTCTTTTGTTTCTTTTTTGTTGCTTTTTCAGCCTTTTTTTAGTGTTTTTTGTCCTCTTTTTGCCCTCTTTTTGCCCTCTTTTCAGCCTTTTTTTAGCGTTTTTTTACCGTTTTTTACCGCTTTTTTTCTATTATTTTCGCCTCTTTTTCGGCTGTTTTTTTATCGCTTTAAATTAAAGAAAAAAACGATATCCACGATAGTTGCCGTAAATCCCTTTCCTTATATTCCCCTCCGTGGGAGGGGCAATGGGTGGGGCGAACTTCCCTAATTATCCGCTATTCCCCTCCGTGGGAGGGGATCAAAGGGGTGGGGCGACCGCTTTAAAAAACAGCGGGCGACCGTTTAGAAAATTCCATTCAGTGAGGCGACCGCTTTTTAAAAAACAATAAAACCTTTCACTATTAAAAAACTTCTCTCTTATAAAACAAAGAGAGAAGTTTTTTTTAGATTTTTCTAAACGTTATTAGAAAAACCTTAATTTTGTAAAATTTAGATTATTTCTTTTAGGTTTTAAAATTCCATTAGGATATTCTTAATTCCGTAAAAAATCCCAAACGCCGCTTATTAATTCCACGGCGTGGGAACGCCGTCAACGTAACGCCAATAGTTTCCGCTCTTTTGCAACGCCGAATACCAATACACGGAACCGCCATACATATTCCAATTTGGATTCCACTCGTCGGGCAAGTTCGCATTAAAGGCGTTCTCGCCGGGTTTTATGTGTTTTAACCGCGCCACAACGGTTGCCGATTGTTTGGTGGTTTCATTGTTCGGCGCATCTGGCTGAATGGCTGGTTTCTCTATCGCCGTTCTCGCCGAGTTGTCTACACTCTTATACGGAGCGGGTGACGGCACACGGAATGTTACTTTTATGTCGTTTCGAATGCCTACGATTATGATTCTGTGCCGCGCTTGCGGCACGCCGTACTCCTCAAACTTGTACAAATGCGGCGTTACGGTATATCCCACTTCGCGCATTTCATCTATAATCTTGGTGAAAGTCTTTCCCGCGTCCGCATTCTTTAACCCGCCGACGTTTTCGGCAAGAAACCATTGCGGCTGATATATTTTTAGGACTTGCACGCCAAAAGAATACAACGGACCGTAGATGCCCTCCATGCCTTTCTGCTCCCCGACCACGCTATAATCGTTGCACGGAAAACCGAACGCCAAAGCGTCTATCGGTCTTAATCCTCGCAGATTAAGTTTCCGTATATCCTCGTGAATTACGCTGTCGGGATTATTCGGGCAAATATTATGCGCGTATGTATCGCATGTATCGCGGTCATAATCCGTCGCCCACTGATGCTCGATACCGTATTCGGTGTTTTTACTCCGCGCCGTAACGGCCCCGTAAGCGATGCCGCCCGGACCGCAGAATAATTCTCCCAGTTTGAACTTTGTCATAGCCCGTTCCCTCATATTTCTTCACCGTTTAATAGCACGAATTTTCGCACAAAGCTTGTATTTGTCACCTCGGCTATCTTCTCCAGTTCCTCAACGGTAAAACTCTTGCGGCTCATCTTTGCGCTAAGGCTTTGCGGTGAAGAGCCGAGCCGCCGCGCAAGCTCCGCCATGCTGATGTTCAGTCGCGCGCATAACACTCTTATTTCATCGGTTATAGTCATCTTTCACCTCGGTGGATTCATCGCTACCTATTATACACGAAAACATTTAGCCTGTCAACAAAAACTTTTAGCAAGTCAGCAAGTTTTTTTATTTTCCGCTCAAAGGATACCACAAAAAAGCGAAGCCACCTAATTGCTCCGCTTCAATTCTCTCTTGCTGTTTTAATATTTTATTCATCCTCGTACTCCGCATCCTCATCGTAACCTCTGTGACCTCGTCAAGTTTTTTGGGCTTTTTACTCTGTCCAATAAGCTTTTGTTCTGCTATTCAGATACATTGTTCGTATTTTATTACTAACAGAAATGCGTAAAACCAATAAAATATGCAAAATAACTTGATTAAACCATGGCGGTATGCTATAATTATTAGGCAAAGTTACAATCTCAAAAGGAGGTTCACAATATGAGAAATTATATTCTTTTTCGCTGTATTATCGGGCTAATCAGTTCAATTGTTTCAGCAGGAGTCGGCATCGCCTTCATAGTGGCCGGGGTCAAAGATAATGATTCAAAAGGATACTTAGTTGGTAGCGGTTTAATACTCGCAAGCATAATCGGAACTCTGATTTGTTTAGCCTTTATCATAAAAAGTAAAAAATGACACCTTAAAAAAGGCACTAAACGAAAACCGTTCAGCGCCTTTCTTATTCAGCCTATCGCTTCAAAATTTACCTCATTCCATACAGACATATAGTTTGAAAGTAATTCAAGTGGAACAAATACAACGCACTCCGTAGGCAAACCCTCAAACGCATCCCAATTGACATTTGGCATCAATGTGGATGAAATTGTAACCGACAATAATTTATTGCAACTTAAGAACATCTCTCCTCCAACAAACTGCACACTCGGCGGTAAACATATTGCCTCAATCGCCGAGCAAAATGCAAATGCATGAGAAGCAACTGTTTCTAATTGCGTCGGCAACATCAGTTCTGATAATTTCTCACAATGTGAAAATGCCCACTCCCCTATACTCGTTACACCCGTATGGGGGTATACCTAATCATATATTTGAATTAATAAATCTATAAATAATATTTATTTTATGTTCAATGCCGTTATCGAGTCGTTCGGTTGATATTTCTATCCGTTCTATCATCGCTTTTAGCATTTCGGCGGTCAAACTTGCATTATCGGAATAAGCGATTGCAAGATTTTTTAGTTTGTTTAATCTCGTTTCGTAATCGTCCGTTTTTTCGAGTTCGCCCTTAATCGCGTTTAGTTTCTCGTTCAGCGTCCGCTGTTCCGTTTGATAACCCGCTAACAGCAAGCGATAATTTTGTTCGTCAAGCGTTTCCGTCGAATAATCCTCATATAGTTTGCGGACTGCGATTAGTAAAACGTTCAAGCGTTTTTCTATTTTAGACTTTTCAGATTCGGCTTTTATGCGGTTATGGTGTTCCGCCGTTTTCCGTTCTGCCGTTCCGAATGCCTTATCATCGTTTTTCAATAACTCTATGACCTTTTTTACTCTGTCGGAGATTTGTCCGTAAATATCGTCATAGTAGATATAGTTATTACGGGGGCAGGCTTCGGGATTTTGGCCGTAATGAGTCTTGCAACGGTATTGAGGTCTTTTTTCAATAATCCTGCCGCCGCGCTTTATACTCTGATGCGCGAGACTCATTCGTCTTCCGCAAGCGGCGCAGAATAATAATCCCCGAAAAACGTTGTCCGTTTGATGAATTTGCGGTCTATGCCTTCCGAGTATCAACTCGTGAACCCTGTCAAAATCCTCCCGGCTCACAATCGCCTCATGTGTGTCGCGGACTACAATATGCTTCTCTTTCGGCATTCGCACAAGCTTTTTCGTCTTGTAATTTAGCACTTCATTCTTTCGGTTTACCATATCGCCCGCATACACTCGGTCAAAAAGTATTTGCGCTACCGTTCCAAACTTCCACGTCGTATTAAAGTCCGCTTTTTTGTCCTTAGCGAAGTGACCGTAGCCTTTTATACCTTGCGCCGTTTTGTATGCCGACGGAATAAGTATATTTTTCTCCGTTAGGATTTTCGCTATCATATACCTGCCGTTATCCTCTAATGCAAGACGGAAAATCTCTTTTACAACCTCCGCGGCTTCACCGTCGACTATCAATTTGTTTTTGTTTTCGGGGTGCTTTTTGTAGCCGTACGGGGCTTGCGGATTGATGAACATTCCGTTGTACGCCCTCTGTCGCTTTGCGCTTTTTGCTTTCTTTGATATGTCCCTCGAATACATATTATTGAATATGTTCTTGAACGGCATAAACTCGCTGCTGTCGGGTTTTGCCGTGTCCACATTGTCGTTTACGGCTATGTACCTTATGTTATTATCGGCAAAGTAGATTTCCACATAATGTCCCGTTTGAATGTAGTCCCGTCCAAGCCTTGATAGGTCTTTCGTGATTACGAGGTTTATTTTCCCGTTATCGATGTCCCGCAATAGCCTTTGAAACTCCGGTCTGTCGAAGTTTAACCCCGTGTAACCGTCGTCAACATAGCAGTCGTAAATCTTGTATCCGTTGTCCTTGCAATATTTCGTGAGCATTATTTTTTGCGTCTCGATACTCGAACTGTCGCAAGTCTGACCGTCGTCTTTGGAAAACCTTAAATAGAGCGCGGCGTTATAGTCTTTAAAATCGGTAAGGTTTGCAAAATCAATATTAGTGTTACTATAATTTTTGTATCCTTGTTGTTCCATTTTTACCTCCGTTTAGAACAACGATATTAAGGATGATCGCACTAATATTATATCACATACCACCCGTTTAAGTCCACGATAAATATCATTTTTTGAAAAATTTTTATGTGCTTGAATTGAAATTGCTAATGCAACAACACTTAGTTTACAAAGTTTGTTATGTGTGGTATGTGAGTAAGTGTATTTTTCCTTGTGTCTGCGCTCGCATAGCTTCTTACCGGTTATTCTTTTCTTAATGCCGCCACTTGTTCATCAAACATTTCTTGCGCGCTTTTCCCGTTTAACAACTTCCTCGGTATTGCGTTTATTTGTTCGTTTATTCTGCGTATATCGTTTTGCGTCAATTCGCAAAAGTTTTTCTTTTTCGGTATATATCGTCTAACTATTCCGTTAAAGTTTTCGTTGCTCCCTCTCTCCCATGAGCTATATGCGTGCGCGTAATACACTTGAATATCGCCTTTCTTTTCCGGATGTTTTCTATCCTTTCCGCTTATGCTTTCATTGTACGCAAATTCTCCCCCGTTGTCAAACGTTATGCTCTTGAATATCCGGCAAAAGTCTTCTCCGAATCTCTTTTGCAAGGCTTTTTTCACGTACAATATATTTCTCGCCCGCTTTTCCTCAAACTTGAACATGAAGCCGATCCGCGTTTTCCTTTCTACGAGCGTAATTATTTGTCCTTTGTGTCCCGCTCCGATTATACTGTCCCCCTCGAAATGTCCTAATTCCTCTCTGTTATTCGCGCTTTCGGGTCTTAATTCTATCGAATCTCCGTAAAATCGCTTTTGCTCCTTTTCTTTTCGTTTGTTTTTCCTCCGTACGGTCAACGGTAAATCGCTTTTTGTCGTTTTCAACAGCCCTAAATCCACCCAATTGTACAGCGTTCTGTCGCTTACGCCCTTAAATCCCGCTTTCTTTGCCAAAATATTCGCCGTATAAACAGACACGGTCTTGTTTGATTGCGAAATCTTTTCGTCGATAAAGTCCGCATATCCCTCCTCGTCGAATATCTTAAACCGCTTTAATCTCTTTTCGGCGTTCCCGTCGCGAACGCGCTGTCCGACGTCGGCAAAATATTCTAAACGGCTTTCCTTAACGATCCC
>JAISNN010000082.1 GCA_031276195.1 Clostridiales bacterium | reverse complement strand
TATTTCAATATAAGCGGCTTTTGCATATCGGCAGTGTTAATCAATAGGTTTAACGTTTTGTTCTCTTTTATGTTTAAGCATAAGCAGTTTGCCTATAATATCATCCGCAACTTTGCCGTTTGCGTCAATATCGTCCGTCGTTTTGTCATATCCGATTTGATCGGATAAATTAATATTTCTCGTGCAAATATAGTCGGAAATAATGTACCTAAATTCCCTCAAATATGCCCTTTTTCTTTTTTCCCAAAAACCGCTTTCTAACTCCGCGCGAAAATCGGCATTGCCCTTTACTTCCGAAACAAAATCGGAAACGCTTAATCTCCCCTCGACGAAATCCTTCATCACATCGACATAATTCATAGTTTTAACTTTTTCCTTTCTTATTTGCCGCGTTGCATTCTTTTTTTAACTATATCCGTATTCCCGTTTTATCATTCTTTAATTTTTGTCCGTTTTAAAGGGTTTTGCGGTCAATTCTATAATTAGGGGCATATTATCGTCCTCCGCCGCCTTATTTTTCTTTATCTCGCCGCATTTTTCGCAACGGAAAATTATGACGAAACCTTTTTGATTCCTTATCGCCGAAACGGGTCTTAAAACCCCTCCGCAACCGTTTTCTCTGTCGCCCGGCAGGTTATCGACGTGCAAGGAGCAAAGGCATTCGCTGCAATGATCTCTCGACGAATATTTCAGTTCGCCCACACTATGTCCGCAAACCGCGCATACGAAAGAATTATCGTTTTTTTTGAAGTAAGCCATATCGTATATATTATAGCGGATCCGGCGCGAAAACACAATATATTTTTTATTTTATTTTTTTATTTTAGAATTTTCTTTTATTTTTATGCGGGAGAAAACTTTTAGTAAATTTGTAAAACATTCGCAAAAAAACAAAAAAGTATACTTTTATAAAAAGCGTATACGGCAAAAATTCCGCTCATGCGGAGCGGAATTTTCTAAGCGTAAATAATTCATTATGAAAAATTTTTCGGATTCTTAATTTTCGGATTTTTTTCAACGGATTCACTATAAAATAGTAATTACGGACTGTTTTTAATCCTCGGTCTTATTAATTTTTTTGTGCAGCGCGTCGCGGTCGATCGTATATTTCCACACCGCAAGCGCGCCGATTACGATAATTATAATAGAAAGCCCGACAAACATAGCGCGGATCACCTCGTTTGTGAACGCGTCTTGTGTATGCAGAATGCCCTTGGGCTGATTTTTGGGCGGTTCTTCATATCCCGAAAGCGAAAGAACCGGACCTATAAGCATCGTCGCCGCGCCCATTCCTAATTTTTGAACGAACGTAACGATTCCGTAATACGCGCCCTCGTCGACGTCGCCCTCTTTCATACTGAAATTTATCGCGTCGGGCATCATACTGAAAGGCATAAGCTGAACGCCCCCTACGCCCACGCCCAAAAGGGCGATAAATATATATCCGTAAACGGGCATCGCCGCCATCGATGCCTCCAAACTCATAACTATCCCTTCGGGATTGTCCAGCTGCCCTACAAAAAAGATTCCGATAAGACTCAAAACCGACAGCGCGCTGCTCATCAAAAAGGCGTTTTTCTTTCCGTATTTTTTGGCTATGAACGTCCAAAGCGGCGTACTGACGATCGCGACGGCGAGAACTCCGCCCGCAAGCACGACGAAGAGTTCGGGCGCTCTCAGCCAATATGTACAATAGTATTGCAAGAGTGTTTGAAGCAGTCCGATGACCGTAAACGCGCAGAGATACGCGATCGAAACTTGCCTGAAAGGTTTTGATTTCCACGATTCTAAGACGTATTTTTTAAAATTGAATTTCGGACGCAGCGCGGGTTTGACAAAACTCCGCCGCTCAAACGTTCCTAAATAGCATAAAAATGCGGCGGCGGTAACAAAAATTCCGAATACAAGCCCGACGTATATCAAATTTTTTCCCGTCTCGTATATCGGACCCTCGCCTAAAATCGTATCGCCGATCCCTATCGCCAGCAGCGTCGCGAGAGCCGAACAAACCATTCTGAAACCCGTCAAACTCGTTCTCTCGTCGTAGTCGTCGGTCATTTCCATAATGATAGAGCCGTAAGGGACGTTGACTAAGGTCAGCATCGTTATGGTGCAAAGATACAAAATTAAGACGACTATGATCTTCACCGCCTCGTGCGTCCCCTCCGCCATAAGCGCGGGCGACATCCAGAGCAGGAAAAAACTCAGACCGAGAGGAATTGCGTAGAAAAGAAAATATCTCCTCCTCCTGCCGAATTTTCCGCCCGAATTGTCGCTCAGCCAGCCGACGACGGGGTCGGTTACGGCGTCCCAAACTATTCCCGCGACGACGATGACGGACGCCCAAACGGGTTCGATTTTTAAATAGTCGGTCAGCGTGATGAGGAGATAGACGCTCAAAATCGTGTTCGTAACGCCGAACGTCATCTCGCCCATACCGTAAAGGACTTTCGTCATAGGGGTAATTTTTCCGTTGATAACCTTTTTCATAAATAATTCTCCCGTTTTGTTTTTCGGTAAAAAAGATTTTTTCAGGGTGAAAATAGGTAATAAAATTTTTTTTACAAAAGAGATTTTTAGTTTAGTTTTTCGTAAATTAAAGAGTTTTTCGGTTTAGTTTTCGCCGTATTTGGTTTTCGGCAAAAAAGATTTTCAGGTAAAAGAGATTTTAGATAAAAAAATAAGGCGCGCTAAATAAGAATTACTTAGATGCGCGCCATTGCCTTTGGTATCGTTTTAATTATCGTATAGATTTTAACACTAAAAAATATTAATGTCAAACAAAAAAACTACTTTTTCGCATTTTTTTATGCCGATTTTAAAATTTCAAGCGGCAATAATGCGGAAATACCTTGAAAGTTTTTGAAAAATGAAACGGAAATACTTCAAACTTTTTGAAAAAGAATGCGCTTTTTTCAAAAAGTTTTCCGCCGCATAAGAAAATTTCCAAATTATTAACCGCGTTTTTTTACGCGCCTTCGGACAATCCGGGTTTGATTCTCGGCTGTGATTCGATATCCTTTTGTTTATTCAAAACGTCGGATTTTTTTATATTTGATTTTTTCCTTATTATTTCGGGCGGAATTTTTTCATTTATGCAGCGTTCGCCGACTATGACTTTCTCGATTGTCTTGTCGTCGGGGATTTCAAACATAATGTCCAGCATAACGTCCTCCAAAATCGAACGCAAACCTCTCGCTCCCGTTTTTAATTCTTTCGCCTTTTTCGCGACCGCCAAAACCGCATCCTCTCCGAACTCAAGTTTTACGCCGTCGATTCCGAACAGTTTATAATATTGTTTTGTGAGCGCGTTTTTGGGTTCGGTCAAAATTTTAACCAACGCTTTTTCGTCGAGCGCGTTTAGTCCCACGATGACGGGCAGTCTCCCGACGAATTCGGGAATAAGCCCGAACTTTATGAGGTCGTCGGGCTGAATCGTCTTTATCAGCCGCGCATAGTCCTCGTCCGACGCATCGCCCGCGACGCGCGAGCCGAAGCCCAGCCCCGTATTCGCGGTGCGTTTGTTGATGACCTTATCGATTCCGACGAAAGCCCCTCCGCAAATAAAGAGAATGTTTGTGGTGTCGACCGCGATACATTCTTGTTGAGGGTGTTTGCGTCCGCCCTGCGGCGGGACGTTCGCGACGGTGCTTTCGAGAATTTTCAAGAGAGCCTGCTGAACCCCTTCGCCGGACACGTCGCGCGTTATGGACACGTTTTCGGATTTTTTAGCGATTTTATCGATTTCGTCGATATAGACGATTCCGATTTCGGCTTTTTTGGTATCGAATTCCGCGCTTTGGAGCAATTTTAAGAGTATGTTTTCGACGTCCTCTCCAACGTAACCCGCCTCCGTCAAGGTTGTAGCGTCCGCGACGGCAAAGGGTACGTTGATTATATCGGCGAGCGTCCTTGCGAGCAAAGTTTTTCCGCAGCCCGTAGGTCCGAGCATAAGGACGTTGCTTTTTTCTAATTTAATTTCGCCCTCGTCGCCGCCGTGCTTGATTCTCTTATAGTGATTATAGACCGCGACGGAAAGAACGCGTTTCGCGTCCTCCTGCCCGACGATATAGTCGTCGAGTTGCGCCTTTATTTCGCGCGGAGTGGGCAGCATATCGAGAATTCCGCCCGTCGCTTTTTTCTTTACTTTTCCGATTACGGAATTGCAAAGCCTAATGCAGTCGGAGCAGATCTGACAGCCGTTCGGACCGGCGACGAGCATATCGACTTCGTCGTCGGTTTTTCCGCAAAATGTGCAATAACTTTTTTTTATGTTAGCCACTATAACTCCTTATTTTTTCAAAAAAACGGTTAAAAATTACGATTTTTTTTAGATTTTCAACTATATAAATAGACTTTATTTAGGATTTTTTACGGATATTTTTTTGATATCCGCTTGTTATTCCGCTTAAATCAAGCGTTTTTTTACGGCGTATATTTTATAACGTTTGCTATTCTTTAATTCAAGCGCATTTATATTTTATTCCGCCGCGCCGCTTCTTCTATAAAAAACCTTGTCGATAATTCCGTATTTGCAGGCTTCCTCCGCGGTCATATAAAAATCTCTGTCCGTATCCTTCGCGATTCTTTCGATATCCTGTTCGGTATTTTCCGCAAGGATTTCGTTGAGTTTTTTCTTATGTTTCAAGATTTGTTCGGCTTGAATCGCGATATCGCTCGCCTGCCCCTGCGCGCCGCCCAGCGGCTGATGAATCATAATGACGCTGTTCGGGAGGGCGTATCTCTTGCCTTTCGTCCCGGAACTAAGCAAAAACGCGCCCATAGACGCCGCCATACCCATACAAATCGTCGAAACGTCGCATCTGATATACTGCATCGTGTCATAAATCGCCATACCCGCCGAAACGCTTCCGCCCGGGCTGTTGATATACAGAGAAATGTCCTTTTTGGGGTCTTTGCCTTCGAGATAGATCAACTGGGCGATGACGATATCCGCGGAAATGTCCGTAACTTCGCCCGTCATAAATATTATTCTGTCCTCCAACAGTCTGGAATATATATCGTAGGACCTCTCGCCTCTGCCCGTCTGTTCGATAACCATAGGGATTAAATTTGACATAATTATACACCTCTTTGAATCAATATTAAGATTTTATACAATATACTTATTTTTTATTACGGAATAAATTGTCGGATTTTCAAATAAACTCGTTGTTTTCTCTTAAAAACGTGAAAAGCGCGTTCGTCAAAAGATCGTTTGCAAAATAGTCCAACTCCCCCGAATCCGCGTTCGCCTTATATTCTTCGACGGTCTTCCCCGCGTTTTTTGCAAGTTCGGCGATTTTTTCGTCCAACTTTTCCGTATCGAGTTTAATATTTTCGGTTTCGATCAATTTTTCCATAACCATACGCGTTTTAACGTTCTTTTCCGCGCTCTCTTTATACTGCGCTTTAAGGTCGTCCCCGGTCTGCCCCGAATAGGCGAGATAGTCTTTCATTTTCAGCCCTTGAAACACCAGCCTGTATTCAAACTGACGGATAAGCGATTCGCATTCTCTTTCGACGAACGTACTCGGAACGTACGCGTCCGAACCCTCGACTATCCGTTCGATAAGAGAATTTTCGTCGATACTCTTGTTTTTCTCGTCGTTTTTCTCATCCAATTTCTTTTTTATGTCCGCTTTATATTCGGCGAGAGTCTCAAATTCGCTCACGTCTTTTGCGAATTCGTCGTCTATTTCGGGCAGTTCCTTGACCTTTATCTCATGCAGTTTGACCGCGAAAACCGCGTCCTTACCCTTCAAGTCCTCCGCGTGGTAGTCGTCGGGGAATTTCACCGAAACGTCCTTTTCTTCGCCGATTTTCAAGCCCTCGACCTGCTCTTCGAATCCCGGTATAAACGAACCCGAACCCAAAACCAATTCGTGTTTTTCGGCGGTTCCGCCTTTGAATTTTTCGCCGTTCACCGAACCGCTGAAATCCAAAACGACCGTATCGCCTTTTTTCGCGGGTCTGTCGTCGACGGAGAAAATTCTCGCCGCGTTCTCTCTCGTCCGCTCCAACTCGCGGCGGACGTCCTCGTCCGTCGTCTTTATGTCGGATTTTTTGATTTTCAAGCCCTTGTATTGTCCGAGTTTGACCTCTTTTAAGGTCGTAACGACGATACTGAACTGCGCGCCGTCCCCGCCTGCCTTGACGATATCGACGTCGGGTCTTTCGACGGGTTCGAGTTTTTCCTTTTGCAAAATCTCGTCGTAACTCTCTTGGAGTAGAATGTCCAGCGCGTCGTCATAAAAAACTCCCTTGCCGTACATATTTTCCAAAAACTTTTTCGGAACTTTTCCCTTCCTGAATCCTTGAACGGAATACTTGCCTTTCGTCTGCTCGTACGCCTTGTTTACGGCGGCGGCAAATTCATCCGCCGATACGTCGATTGTAAATGTAAATACGTTTTCCCTTTTTTCGTCTTGTAGTTTGGTATAAGTCATTAAAAACACTCCTTAAAAAACAAATGAAACTTTCAAGAAAATATTCTATCATATTAATTGATTTTTTGCAAACGAAATGATATACTATTTACGGTAATTTTAATAATTAGTGATCGGCGGCGGAAATTAGATAACGCTTTTTACCTAATAATCGCATATTCACTAAACATAATAAACGCAATCACCGCCGCGGAATTACCTAAAATTAAGCGCAATAAGCATATTTTCACCAAATATATCATTAATCACCAAAGACACGCTCATCCCTTTCCGATAACCGCTAAATAAAGGAGTTATTGCCCTATGGAAATTCTTATCGCCGTTCTGTCTGTTCTCGCCGCTTTGATAATCTTTATGATTGTCCGCGCCGCTCTGACCAAACCCGCCGCAAAAAACGAAACCGAAGCCGTCTCGTACGGTCTTGACAAAAACAAAATCGCTCTGCATCTATCGGAAGCGATTCAAATCCCCACGGTTTCCATGGCGGACGCGTCATATCCCGACAAGCCGTTTTTCGACTACCGCGAATACATAAAAAACACATATCCCCTTTTCTTTAAGGCGGCGGAGTTGACCGTAATCAACGAATACAGCCTCGTATACCGTATCGGCGGCGCGGACAAAAACCTCTTGCCCGCCTGCTTTTTGGCGCATATCGACGTCGTTCCCGCGCCGGCGGAGGGCTGGGACGTTCCGCCTTTTTCGGGTGCGGTTAAGGACGGCTTTGTCTACGGGCGGGGCGCGCAGGATATGAAATGCCAAATGATAGCGGCTTTGGAGTCGATCGAATACGCGCTCGCAAAGGGATTGCCCTTTAAGCGTTCGATATATTGCTGCTTCGGACACGACGAAGAACTGTCCACACGCGACGGCGCGCCCGAAATCGTCAAGTATTTCAAGGAAAAAGGCGTCGAAATGGAATACGTTCTCGACGAGGGCGGGACGATGTTAGACGGGAAAATGCTCGGCATAGACGGCTCAGTCGCGCTCGTCGGAACGTGCGAAAAAGGCTATATGGACGTCAGATTGAGTTGCAAAAAGGACGGAGGACACGCCAGCACACCCAAAAAACCCACCGCTCTCGCAAGCGTCGCAAAAGCGGTCTATAAACTCGAAAAACGTCAGTTATCCCCCGTTTTTACACAACCCACAAAGGAACTTTTTAAAGAATTAGCGCCCTATATGACCCCGATTGTCAAATTCGTTATGGTCAACCGCGACATTCTCTCGCCGATTCTAAAAATCGCCCTCGCAAACCTCCACCCGATTTCCGCCGCGCTGGTCAAGACGACTTTCGCGCCGACTATGGCAAAGGGCAGCAACGCGGCGAACGTCCTGCCGCCTTACGCCGAAGCGGTCATAAATTGCCGCCTCATCGCGGGGAATTCTCCCGAACTCGTCTTGGAGCATATCAAAAAAATCGCGGGGAAAAATATCGACGTCGAAGTCATAAACGAAGCCATTCCCGCCTCCGACATCTCGCCGATAAATACGGCGTCCTACGCCGAGATTTCAAAGGCGATAAGATCTACGTTCAAGGGCGTAAAAGTCGCGCCGTATATGTTTATCGCGGCGACGGATTCGCGCTTTTATTATCCCGTCTGCAAAAACGTATACAGATTTACGCCATTTATGATGACCCCGGACGATCAAAAACGTATCCACGCGATCAACGAAAGGTGCGGCATAGACGCGCTCGAATCCGCGACGGAATTTTTTATCAGAGTTTTGGAAAATACCTGCCTGTAACAACGTAAAAACGCGGTTTAGTACCGCGGAAAATACGCTTGCGGTGTCCCTCTCTCCGCATAAAAAACACCGCCGCAACAGCCTAAAAACGCGGTATAGCACCGCCGGAAATTAAGGCTTAAAAAAATACCCGTCTATAATTTGAAAAATATAAAATATCAGTCTTGCGCCGATTCTCCGTCCGTTCCCGTGATAGTATTCGTATACTCCGATTGCAATCCCTTCGTCCGCGGTATGCGCGAAATATCCGACCGCAACCGCGCCGTAAGAAACGAAGCCGACGGCAACCGCGCCGAACGCCGCAAACCCCGCGGCAACCGCGCCGAACGCCGCCCCTAACGCTCCCGCGATAGACCCGAACGCCAAAAGCAAACCGAACGAAAACACACCGGAAGAGACCGCGCCGAAAGACAAAATCCCGACGGAAAAAACTCCGTTAGCAATAAGCCCGAGCGCAAAAATCCCCTTAGCGCGGAAGCCCGCCGCGGCGACGCCGTCCGCCTTAGACGACGGCGAATTAAAATTTATATGAATATAAGGCTTGCCGTTTTTTGTCCTTTTTTTGCTGACATAATTCCTCGCGGCAAGTCTTTCAAAATTCGGATTGCTCTTTAAAAATTCAAAATCCCAAGCAAATCCGCGATATCTTTCCTCTTCGGCATTCTCCGTTTTCCCGGATATTTTTCGCGTGTTTTCCTCTCCGTTTGCGCCGCTCTTTTCATAATTTTCATATCCGTTTTCCGGCGGATCTATACCGCCGTTTTTAGTCCCGTTTTCGCCTTGAAAAAAAGCGTTTTCTCGCATATTTTCCCGACCGTTTTCCATCCCCGAAAATGTCTTTTTTTCCGCGTTATCAATCTCATTTTTCACCTCTAAGCGCGCGCCGGAATTATTCGCGTCCGCTCTTTTGCAATTAAGTAATTCATCTGCGGTAACGCCCAAAGCCGCCGCCAATTTCGGCACAATTTGAATATCGGGGTTCGCCTCGTCCGTCTCCCATTTTGAAACCGCCTTATTCGTTACTCCGGCAAAATAGCCCAATTCGTCCTGCGACAAGCCCTTTTCCTTCCTCAGTTCGCGAATGAATCCGCCCAACATTTTTTTCATAAAGTGAACCTCAAAAAATAAACTTGCGGTAAAATTATCCCCCCGCGTATAAAATATACGCGGGCTTTTAAATTTCCGCAAGTTTATTATACCAAATTCTTTTTATCTTTTCAATAGAATAAAGTCGAACGACGGTAGAATTTATCTAAAATACCTTACTATTTCGGGTTTTATGTTCTTTTTTCTCGCTATATAGGGCTCCGAACTTTTGCACAAGAAATATGCGACGGGACGGGCGGCAATCATCGTGAAAAACCTCACGAATTTCGGCGTATTCGCCCTGACATACGCGTAATAATCTTCGAGCGTTTCGTGTTGAAAGTCTAAGATATCGTTCAAAAGATGAGAATCCTCATAATATCCGCAATGAAAATTCTTTTCGGCGAAGGCTTTCTTATCGAAATGTTTGAAATTCAAGCCGTAAATTTGGAGCATTTCGCTCAAAAAACTCTTATAATCGGTACGGCAGCCCTCGCCGCCTCCGAGATTAAAGGTCTTTTTGTTCAATTCCTCCGTATGGTCGCACGCTTTTACCAACGCCAGCGCGGTCGTGCGCGACGAAGCGATTTCCAACTTTGTATCGAGGGGCATATGGAACATCAAAGGATCGGTATGCGGCAGCCCCATAATCGCGGAAAACCTAAAAACCGTATAGTTTATTCCCGATTCTTCGAGCATTTTTTCGGTAACGACCTTTGTGAGCGCGTAATAGTCGCCCTCGCTTATGTTGAGCGGATCGCCGACGTTGATCCAAAAATTTTCCGTTCTGTCGCCGTAGACGCTGATCGACGACGAAAAAATCAAAAAGCACGACGGATTTTTTTCTTTTATCGCGCGGACGATATTTTCCGTTCCGCCGTAGTTGACTTTTTTTGCCAATTCTTGTTTTTTGTCCGCGAGCGGCGGAATGATCGCGGCGAGGTGAATTATGACGTCTTGATTTTTCACCGCCTCGTCCGCTATGGCGGCGTCGTTGACGCTTCCGTAAATGATTTTTATTTTATCCTTATACCTTTCGAGCAATTTTTTGCTTTTTTTGCCGAACAAATCCCAAACCGTGATTTCGTGACCGCTGTTCAGCAGAGTTTGCAGAGTTTGATACCCGACGTTTCCCGACGCGCCCGTCAAGAGAATTCTTTTTTTCATAAACTATGACCTCCGTTTATAAATTGCATATATTTTTACGAGTTTTCCCAATACTCGGTGAACTAATACTTGCCGCATACCGCTATTTTGCCGCTAAAACTTCGTTTTTTCTTTGCCGGTATGACGCGTTTCCGTTTTGCAATTTACGCTTTCCGTTTTGAAAACCTTATTTTTTTTGTGTTTATTGCGGATTTCCGTTTTGCAATTTACGCTTTCCGTTTTGAAAAACTCATTTTTTTTGTATTTATTGCGGATTTCCGTTTTACAATTTACTTTTTCCGTTTTAAAAAATATTATATCAATATAATTTATGCTCTTTATATCGAAAATTTGATATTTCTTTTAACTATTTACGATTATATGACACACCTGTGAACGCTTTATGAATTTTTGCCACAAGCGTGTCATTTTTATTTTGAACTATTTCCGCAGAATTGAAAAATAAAGTAAAGCGGCGCATTTTAACGGTATTTCACTTTTTATCCTTATATTACCCTCCGCGGGAGGGGCGGAGCGTCTATTTGCATTAAAATTTACATCAAAAAAGGTTTTTTAATATTTTTCTATAATAAACTAAAAAACGCTTGCAAACTTTTGTTTTTTTTGCTATAATCTCTAAGGTTAAATTAAATGCGGCGGAAAATTGCCGAACGGCATAAAAAAACAATCGCCCGCTCCGCGATTAAAAAAAGAAAAAACTCACACAACCGCGAAAGAAAAAAATCAAGAATCAATTTGCCGCCTTAGTCTAATGGTTAGGACGCTTGCCTCTCACGCAGGTATAAGGGGTTCAAATCCCCTAGGCGGTGCCAAAAAATATATGTCTATCATAAAACAATAATATTATCGGCGGAATTCACGATCGGTAAAGCCGTAAACCACAAAAAAACGGAACTGTGACGGACAAAAAAACTATTCGGACGGCTGGAAAGCCGCCCGTTTTGTTTTTAAAACCATTCCGCTTTAAAAATATCCGTTTTTTTATAAGCGCGGAGAAAAAACATATATCACGCCTATATCCTAAAAAACAATTATTCTAAACTACAATTTCACACAATACAAAAAAACAAAGCCCTTGTTAATTCGGCTAAAAATTCACAAAAACCCAAAAGAAATACATCCTCGCCATATCCTAAAAAGCAATTATTCTAAACTACAATTTCACACAATACAAAAAATACGGCTCGCAAAAAAACGCAAAACCGCATAAGGATAACAAAAAATATGACACGACGCGAACTGATAGACCATTGCCTAACCCTTTCCGCCGTCTACGAGGACTATCCCTTTGACGACGAAACCGCGGTGATAAGGCATACCGAAAACAAAAAAATATTCGCCCTGTTTATAAACCGCAACGGACGCGAATTTTTGAACCTCAAATGCGATCCGTTCGAGGCGGATTTTCTGCGTCAAGCCTTCGAGGGGATAATCCCGGCCTACCATATGAATAAAGAGCATTGGAACACCGTCGTCATCGGCGCGGATATTCCCGAACCAGAGATATTCCGCCAAATCGAAAACAGTTACACCCTGACAAAATCAAAAAGCAAAAAAGTAAAATCTAAATAAAAACCATAACATTAAACCGTTTTATTACTTTTCTTTCAAAATACCGCGCCGCTTCATTATTGTTTTTACCGCTTTTCTTTCAAAACACCGCGCCGCTTTATTATAGTTTTTACCGCTTTTCTTTCAAAACACCGCGCCGTTTTATTATCGCTTTTACCGCTTTTCTTTCAAAACACCGCGCCTCTTCATTATCGTTTTTACCGCTTTTATTTCAAAATACCGCACCGTTTTATTATTGTTTTTATTGCTTTTGGTATAAAATCTCACAATCTCCGTCCACAAATCCGTATGCGACAACATCGGCTTTTTTCAGTTTCCCGGCATATTTGCCCTTTTCCAAATAGTCGGATATAAATGTTTGCACTCTTTCCAAGCACTCCTCCCATTCCGCGTCCAAATAAAAATCGTACTCGTTGCCGTCTTCGCGGCTCGCGTAAGTTTCCGCGCCGCCCGCGTTCCAATCCGCGTCGTATTCGTCGTATGTGTCAAAAGCGGTCAATTCAACGGAATAACTTCCCTCTCCGTCGTTTTCGTAAATATTGAAACAAAACGCCTTAACGTCCGACTCAAACGGTTTCAGAACGCCGTCCAACCATTTATCGAACCCCTTTTGCAACTTATCCACACAATTTTCTCCTTTTATTTTATATTATGTTTGATTTAAAAGTTTAACAGCCGTATTTTTTTTCTTAATTTTTCCCGAACGATTTTTTTATGCGCCTAACTTCGCTTGAAAATATTTCATTTTTATTGTTCATTATGCGTATATTTCCGCACTCTTGAAACAAGCATTTCAGTCCATATTCCCAACCCGACAAGATTTGCTTAACTACAAACCATTGGTTTTTTTACCGTTTTACCGCAAAACATAGTACGAAAATATTTCATTCTTATTTATTCCCTAATATCTTATTTTTCTTGCCGTATATCATTGACACGGCAAAATAAACATCCGGCATTTCTCTCTCCGAATATATTAGTTTAATTAGTATAATACGCCGCCGCGTTTCGTCAACGCGTGTTCTAATCGGTTATGAGTTGTCCTTTTATGTCCGAAATGTTCCGCAGTTTATTTTTTTCGACATATTTTTTCAGTCCCTCGACGATACTTACGGAATTCAGCGGATTGACGAAATTCGCCGTCCCGACCTGCACCGCCGACGCGCCGCAAAGCATAAATTCGACCGCGTCCGCGGCGTTCATAATTCCGCCCATACCTACGACGGGTATTTTGACCGCGTTATAAGCCTGCCAAACCATTCTGAGCGCGATAGGCTTGATCGCGGGACCCGAAAGTCCGCCCGTGATATTTTTCAAAACCGGCCGTCTTGTCTCCGCGTTGACCGCCATTCCAGTGATCGTATTGATGAGTGAAACCGCGTCCGCGCCGCCGTCCTCCGCGGCTTTCGCGTTGGCGGCAATGTCTGCGGCGTTCGGTGAGAGTTTGACCATAAGCGGCTTTTTTGAATATCTTTTTACGGCTTTCGTTATGGACGTAATGTCGGAAGGATGGATTCCGAACGCCATGCCGCCCTTTTTGACGTTCGGGCAGGAGATGTTCAGTTCGATTATCGAAACCCTCCCGACGTCCGAAAGCCGTTCCGCCATATAGCAATAGTCCGCCTCCTCGCTCCCCGCGATATTGGCGATCACGACCGTTTTTTTCGTCTCCAAAAAGGGCGTCATATTTTTTATGAATACGTCGATTCCGGGGTTTTGCAAGCCGACGCTGTTCAAAATTCCGCCGTATGTTTCGACGATTCTCGGGCCGGGGTTTCCGTCGCGTTTTTCGCGCGTCAACGCTTTCACGGCGATTCCGCCCAACCTATCGATATCGAAGAGTTTTGAAAACTCGAAGCCGAACGAAAAAGTTCCGCTCGCGGCGATTACGGGATTTTTGAAATCCACGCCGCAAATATTAACTGCCAAAGGATTATACGTCATAACAACACCTCCCTAATGTCGAATACCGGACCGTCCGCGCAGACACGCCCGTTCCCCGTACCGAACGAAAAAGTTCCGCCGGCGGCGTTTGCTGGATTTTTGAAATACGCGCCGCAAATATTGATTGCCAAAGGATTATACGTCATAGCAACACCTCCCTAATGTCGAATACCGGACCGTCCGTACAGACCCGTCTGTTTCCGGTCAGCGTCGCGCAAGCGCACACATAGCACGCGCCTATACCGCAGCCCATTCTCGCCTCCGTGGAAATAAACGTCGGAACGGGGATATTCAAAGCCTTCAACGCCTTGAACATCGGCGCGGGACCGCACGACAAAATCAAATCGGGGCGGATTTCGTCAAACTCTCTTTTGAACACGTTCGTGATAAAATCTTTCTCGCCGAACGTGCCGTCGTCCGTCGCGACCGCGACCCTTTCGGAAACCTTTTGAAATTCGTCGGCGAGTATGACGCGGCTCTCCGTCGAAAAACCGAGATAACTATAAAACTTCACGCCGTTTTCCGCGTACTTTTCGGCGACGGAATAGAGAGGAGGACAGCCCAAGCCCCCTCCGATCAGAGCGACCCTTTCCGCGCTTTCGGGGATTGTGAACCCGTTGCCCAAAAAAACCGTCGCGGGCAGATCGCCGCCCTTCAAACGGGACAAAAACGTCGTCCCCTTGCCCTTGACCTCGAATACGATTTCAAAGGTTTTCGCGGCGGGATCGTGCCGAAAAACGCTTATCGGTCTTCTCAGCAGCACGCCGTCGAAATTTCCGACGGTGAGATTGATGAACTGACCGGGATTAAATTCGGGCAGATTCGCGCAGAAAAACTTGATTTTCGTAACACCCTTGACCAGCTCGACGTTCTCCCGGACGTTCAAAAAAAGTTCTTTCATTAGAGCCTCCTTTACGGTTATTATTTTTTTAATTCTGTATCGTATACCGCCGCGTTGATTTCGATTAAATTTTGTACTATTAATTTTCACGCACTGCGATTCTCAAAACCGCGCTTTGAATAATATGGGCTCGTTATCGAGTACAGCCATTCCCCTCCGCGGGAGGGGTTCGGGGGCGGGGCGACCTTATTGAAAAAGTTTTTACACCGCCGCCTTTACCTACGGTGTCTTATATATCTTTTCATATCGCTCAAATCGAACGCGTTCACGGTATGCGTAATCTCTCCGCGCAGAATTTCGATCACGTCGAAGCGCATATTCATCTCAATGCAGCCCTTCACCGTCGCGTAAAATTTCGCCGTTTCGATTATGCACTGCATTTTATACGGCGTAACCGACTCGATCGGACGTCCGAATTTCTCGTTCAAACGGCTCTTGACCTCGACGAAAACGATATAATCTCCGTGTTTTGCGACGATATCGATCTCGCCGTGCCGCCCCGAAAAGTTTTTGTCGAGAATTTTATACCCCTTTGCTTCCAAAAACTTCGCCGCATCGCATTCGCCGCTTATCCCCTCGCGCCTTGATTCTCCCGGCATTATCCGCACTCCTTAAAAGACTTTTTAAAAATTTTCACATATAACGCATATTATAAATTCCGCGCTTATTTTTATATAGCGTATATTATATATTTTTCCGCGCTTCTATACCGCCGTTTTCATTAAAAAACAAACTAACATATATTATAAACTTTCCGCTTGCAACAATACATCGCGCGTCATATATTTTTCCGCGCTTCTATGCCGCATATAACCGTATATAATCCGCCGTATAATCCGTTTTGCATAGTATTCTACGCGCGTAGAATACTACGCGAAACGCTCCAAAAGCCTTTCTATCGCCGCGATTTTCACACATACGACAAAAATTTCCGTCGCGGTAACAAGTTCTTCCGCCGGCGGCAGGCTAGGCGCGAATCTTATATTTTTGTCAAGCGGATCGCGTCCGTACGGATACGTCGCCCCCGCGGGCGTAAAGACTACTCCCGCTTGTTTTGCCAGCGCGACCACTCTTTTCGCCGTTCCCGGAAAGGCGTTCACACTGATAAAATACCCGCCCGTAGGTTTCGTCCATTCCGCAAGTCCGCTCCCCGAAAGCCCCTTATCGAGAACGTCCGAAACCGCGTCGAATTTGGGTCTTAATATCCCGGCGTGTTTTTTCATATGTTCCAGCGTATTCGCCTTATTTTTCAAAAACCTCGCGTGTCTTAACTGATTTATCTTATCGGGTCCGATAGTCTGCATCGACAAAACCGCTTTCGCCTCCGCGATATTTTTTTCCGACGAGGCAAAAAACGCCGCCCCCGCGCCCGCGAAAGTAACCTTCGACGTGGAAGTAAATATGAAAGCCCTGTCGGGATTGCCGGCGGCTTTGCATTCCGTCAAGATATCGAGAAGTTCCTTAGCCTCATTCTTAAAGGCGTGAACGGCATACGCGTTGTCCCAAAAAATTCTAAAATCCCCCGCGGCTTTCATTTTTGCCAGCCGCCTTACCGTTTCGTCCGAATAGACCGCGCCCGTGGGGTTGCTGAATCTCGGAACGCACCAAATCCCCTTTACCGATCCGTCGCTCTCGCACAGCCTTTCAACCTCGTCCATATCGGGGCCGTCCGCGCCGATTCCGACCGCGATCATTTCGATTCCGAAAATTTCGCAAAGAGAAAAGTGTCTGTCGTAGCCGGGCGCGGGGCAAAGGAACTTAATTTTTTCCGCCTTATTCCACGGCGCGAAGCCGCCGAATCCGAACTGCATTCCGCGCTGAACCGTATCGTACATCATATTCAGACTGCTCGCCCCGCCCGCGATGATTTCGCTTTCTTTGACGTTCAAAATTTCGGCGTACAGCCTTTTGATTTCGGGAATTCCGTCGACGAGGGCATAGTTTCTCGTATCGAATCCGTTTTCGGTTTTGAGGTCGGACGCGGAATTGACGGTATCTAACATTTCCAACGACAAATCGAGTTGTTCCTTGCAAGGTTTTCCGCGCGACATATCGAGTTTGAGATTTTTCGCGCAAAAGTTTCCGTATTGCTCCCGTCTTAGTTTCAAATCGTTTTCCAATTCGGTTTTAGACATTTTCAAATAATTCATATTACAACTCATATTACAATTCAACCACCCAGCCGTAAGTATCCTTAATTTTTCCCGTCTGTATTCCCGTCAATTCGCCGTATAAATACTCTGTTATTTTGCCCATTTTTCCGCCGCCGACGATATAGTTTTTGTCTTTATAAGCGAATTCCCCGACGGGCGAGATAACGGCGGCCGTACCCGTTCCGAAAATCTCTTTCAAACTTCCGTCGTTTTGGGCGGCGAGGATTTCGTCGACGGAAATTTTTCTTTCTTCCGTCTTATATCCGTTCTTTTTGAGGATTTTGAGCGCGCTGTCGCGCGTTATTCCCGCCAAAATGCTAGTCGAAAGCGCGGGCGTAACGACGGTATCGCCTATAACGAAAAAGATATTCATCGAGCCGACCTCTTCGATATATTTTTTGTCCTTCGCGTCCATCCAGAGGGCTTGATCGTATCCCAATTTATGCGCTTTTTCCTGTCCGATCAGGCTTGCGGCATAATTGCCCAAGCATTTGGCATTTCCCGTTCCGCCGATACTCGACCGCGTATAAAAGTCCTCGATAAAAATTTTCGTGGGGGCTAAGCCGTTCGCGTAATACGCGCCGACGGGTCCTCCGATAATGAAAAAGCGATAGTTCGCGCCCGCCTTAACGCCGAGATACACGTCCGAACAGAACATCGCGGGTCTGACATAAAAGGACGTTCCCTCCGCCTGCGGAATCCAATCTTTTTCCAGCCTTACAAAATCGAATGCCGCCGCCAAGACCTTTTCGACGTCGAGTTGCGGCATACAGAGTCTTTCCGCGCTGGCGTTCATACGGACGAAATTATCACGCGGACGGAACATAGTAACCTTTCCGTCCTTATTTTTATACGCCTTCATACCCTCGAAAATGCCTTGCCCGTAATGCAGAATTTGCGTCGCGGGATCGATTTCAAAGGGGGCGTAAGGGACGATTTCGGGTTCGTTCCATTTTCCGCCGGCGTAGTCCATAACGAGCATATGGTCGCTCATATACTTTCCGAAGCCGAGTTTGTCAACGTCGGGTTTTGTCTTTTTGGCATTTGTCGCAGTGATTTTCATTGTGTTTATTGAACTCCTTTTTTTCATAATTTTATATTATTTTTATCGTTTTTTTATATGTTTTTTATCGTTTTTTTATATGTTTTTTATAGGCTTTTTACGCTGTTTTTGATTTTGCATAGTATTCTATATATTTCTCATACCGGTTTTTGTATGTTTTTTACCGGTTTTTTACGTTGTTTTTGGTTTTGCATAGTATTCCATATATTTCTCATACCGTTTTTGATATGTTTTTTACCGATTTTTTACGCTGCTTTTGGTTTTGCATAGTATTCCATATATTTCTTATACCGTTTTTTATATGTTTTTTATCGGCTTTTTACGCTGTTTTTGGTTTTGCATAGTATTCTATATATTTCTTATACCGTTTTTGATATGTTTTTTTATCGGCTTTTACGTTGTTTTTGGTTTTGCATAGTATTCTATATATTTCTTATTATATCGCCTTATGTCAAGGCTCTATACCCTTTTTCGCCGTCCTCGATCGCGATTAAACCGTTCGTTCTTTCGACCAGCGCGCTTTTAAAAGAATCGCAAAAGTCCTCCGCGGCAAAAACACTATATAGCACGTTCTCCGAATATTCCGCTCCGCAAACCTTAACGTTCTCCCCAAAGTCTTTCAAAACCCCGTCCGCGGCGTTTATAAAGGAATAATCGAAACGCAGTTTCAGTTCCGACGAATAGACGTATTTTTTTATATCCGCGCCGTTTAAGACGTTCAACGCGGACTCCGAATAGGCGGAAACCAACCCCGCCGCGCCCAATTTTACGCCGCCGAAATACCGCGTTACTATGACGAGAATTTTATTCAACCCGCGCTTTTTTAGAACGGACAAGATCGGAAGTCCCGCCGTCCCTTGCGGCTCTCCGTCGTCTGAAAACCGCGCCTCGTTTCCGCCCGCGATATAGGCGTAGCAGTTATGCGTCGCGTCGTAGTATTCACGCTTAATACGGCCGACGGCAATCTCCGCTTCCTCCGCGCTTTCTATCGGGAACGCGGACGCGATAAAAACCGATTTTTTTATCACGGTTTTTTCGGTTGTTCCGCTCTCTATCGAATAATAATATTTCATTACAAAAACCCGTTTTTTCTCCGCTTTTTCCGCGGTATAGCGGCGTTGAATCCGTTCCGTTTTAGCGGCTTTGTATATGTTTTTTTTAATATTTCTATCGCATCTTAATATATACTTTTCCGCGGTATAGATCCGCGCTTTTGCGCCGCCGTTTAAAAAATATTTCCGTCGCCTTTTATCGTCTTTTATACGCTTTTTCCGCGGTATAGATCCGCGTTTTTTGCACCGCCGTTTAAGAAAATATTTTTGATATTTCTAAAAATGTGTGATAAAGCGGTAGTTACCATAAATTCCTTTCCTTATATTCCCCTCCGTGGGAGGGGGAAGGGGTGGGGCGAACTTCCCTAATTATCCGCTATTCCCATCCGTGGGAGGGGATTCAAGGGGTGGGGCGAACTTCCCTAATTATCCGCTATTCCCCTCCGTGGGAGGGGATACTGGGGGTGGGGCGAAGTTCCCTATTTATCCGGTATTCCCCTCCGTGGGAGGGGGAGGGGGTGGGGCGCGG
>JAISNN010000029.1 GCA_031276195.1 Clostridiales bacterium | reverse complement strand
CATTTTCACCGTTCGTTTAAAGGCGGCGGCGCGGCTTACGGCTATTGCGCTTCAAAATCGACCTATTATTACGGCTATAAATTGCATTTATTGATAAATTACAGAGGTTTTCCGCTCGCATATACCTTGACAAGCGCGAATACAGACGACCGCGCCGCCGCCGAAGAACTCGCATCCGAAGCAAAAGCCGCGGTATTGATAGGCGATAAAGGCTATGTCGGGCTGAATTTGCAAAAATACCGAAACGGTCGCACTAAGCCGCAAAAACGGCAAAAGCAAGAGCCTCCCGACACCTCTAAGACGGACAATATTTAAAATACGCCGCCGAGTGGAAACGACCTTTTCGCAACTTTATCGCCGCGTTTTCTCTGTTTAAAATACGATAATCCTACGCCGCAACCGATTTCATTTTAATGTGAAAAGGTACTCGTTGCCATATCCGGGATTTTAATAGAAACAATATTGCTTTTACTTCTAAAACCGTCATTCGCTATTTTGATTACGCTCTCTCCCTCATAGACCGCCGGAATGATAATATCATTATCCGTCGCCGTCTCCGCGCTTACCTCGTAACCGCCCTCTATCTTTGTAAATTTCAAACCCTCGGTATTAAGGTTTGGCTTCCCATACCGTCGGCGCTCCGTTTACGTAACGCCAATAGTTTCCGCTCTTTTTCACACTCGAATACCAATACACGGGACGGTTATTAGGATTCCAATAAGAATTCCACCCGTCGGACTTGCTCTCCGCCTCCGCGTAAATAGTCAAATTATGGCAATTATAAAACGCATCGCTACCTATACTCATTACTCCCTCGGGTATAACGATCGTTGTCAAACTACTGCAATAAGAGAACGCATAACTCCCTATACTCGTTACAGAGTCGGGTATATCGATCGTTGTCAAACTACTGCAATGATAGAACGCATAACTACCTATACTCGTTACTCCCTTAGGTATAACGACCGTTGTCAAACTACTGCAATTATAGAACGCCTCACAACCGATACTCGTTACTCCCTCGGGTATGGCGATCGTTGTCAAACTACTGCAACCGGCGAACGCAACATCCCCGATATACGTTACTCCCTCGGGTATATCGATCGTTGTCAAACTACTGCAATTATAGAACGCAAAACTACCTATACTCGTTACTCCCTCGGGTATGGCGATCGTTGTCAAACTACTGCAACCCCGAAACGCATAACTACCTATACTCGTTACTCCCTCGGGTATGGCGATCGTTGTCAAACTACTGCACCAAGAGAACGCATAACTACCTATACTCGTTACTCCTGAGGGGATCGCAAAACTACTCTCCGTCTTTCCCGCGGGATAGCATATCAACGTATTTTGCGCTTTGTTATACAATACTCCGTCAACGGACATATACGCTTTGTTGTTTGTATCAACATTAATAGCCGTCAAACTTCTGCTATTATAGAACGCATTACTACCTATACTCGTTACTCCCACGAGTATAACGATCGTTTTAAAACTACTGCAAGAATCGAAAGCATAGGCACCGATACTCGTTACTCCCTCGGGTAGGTCGATCGTTGTCAAACTTCTGCAATTATAGAACGCATTACTACCTATACTCGTTACTCCGGATGGTATATCGATCGTTGTCAAACTACTGCAAGAAAAGAACGCACCACTACCTATACTCGTTACTCCCTCGGGTAGGTCGATTGTTATTATACTTGTGTAACTGAACGCCCAACTGCCGATAGTCGTTACGCTGTCCGAAATTTTAATAGAAACAATATTGCTTTTATCTTTGAAACCATTGTTCGCGATTTTGATTACGCTCTCTCCCTCATATGCCGCCGGGATTCTGATATCATTATCCGTCGCAGTCCCGTTACTCACCTCATAGCCGCCCGTGATCTTTGTAAATAATAAGCCTTCTGTATAAAATTCTTCGTCTTTTTCCCATACCGTCGGAACGCCGTCAACGTAACGCCAATAGTTTCCGCTCTTTTTCACTTCCGAATACCAATACACGGGACGGTTTCTACTGTTCCAATCCGAATTCCACCCGTCGGGCTTGCTCTCCGCCTCCGCGTAAATAATCAACTTATCGCAATCGGAGAACGCATAATTACCGATACTCGTTACGCTATCGGGTATGGCGATCGTTGTCAAACTACTGCAACCGATGAACGCAGAACTACCTATACTCGTTACTCCCTTAGGTATAACGATCGTTGTCAAACTACTGCAACCATAGAACGCCCACTCCCCGATACTCGTTACTCCCTCGGGTATATCGATCGTTGTCAAACTACTGCAACCATAGAACGCCCACTCCCCGATACTCGTTACTCCCTCGGGTATATCGATCGTTGTCAAACTACTGCAATAAGAGAACGCATTATTACCTATTCTCGTTACTCCCTCGGGTATATCGATCGTTGTCAGACTACGGCAATAAAAGAACGCATAATCACCGATACTCGTTACTCCCTCGGGTATATCGATCGTTGTCAAACTACTGCAACCGTAGAACGCCTCACTCCCTATACTCGTTACTCCCTCGGGTATAACGATCGTTGTCAAACTACGGCAATACTCGAACGCAGACCCCCCTATAACCGTTACGCTGTCCGGAATTTTAATAGAAACAATATTCCTTTTATTGTAAAAGCCGTCATTCGCGATTTTGATTACGCTCTCTCCCTCATATACCGCCGGGATTCTGATATCATTATCCGTCGCCGTCCCCACGCTCACCTCATATCCGCCATCTATCTTTGTAAACTTTAATCCCTCGGTATAAGACCCTTCGTCTTTTTCCCATACCGTCGGCGCTCCGTTAACATAACGCCAATATCCCTCTTTATAATTCCCAGAATACCAATACACGGGACGGTTACTATTATTCCAACTCGAATTCCACCCGCTCGGCTTGCTCTCCGCCTCCGCGTAAATAATCAACTTATCGCAACCCCGGAACGCATACTCCCTTATACTCGTTACTCCGGCGGGTATAACGATCGTTATCAAACTACTACAATAAGCGAACGCCCTCTCCCCTATACTCGTTACTCCCTCGGGTATATCGATCGTTGTCAAACTACTGCAATCGAAGAACGCCCAATCCCCGATACTCGTTAATCTTGATCCCTCGGGTATATCGATCGTTGTCAAACTACTGCAACCACGGAACGCATAATCCCCTATACTCGTTACTCCCTCGGGTATATCGATCGTCGTCAAACTACTGCAATAATCGAACGCAGAACTCCCTATACTCGTTAATTCTGATCCCTCGGGTATAACGATCGTTGTCAAACTACTGCAACCGTAGAACGCATAACTCCCTATACTCGCTACTCCCTCGGGTATGTCGATCGTTGTCAAACTACTGCAAGAATGGAACGCACCACTACCTATACTCGTTACTCCCTCGGGTATATCGATCGTTGTCAAACTACGGCAACCGGAGAACGCACCAATCCCTATACTCGTTAATCTTGATCCCTCGGGTATATCGATCGTTGTCAAACTACTGCAATTATGGAACGCATAATAACCTATACTCGTTACTCCCTCGGGTATGTCGATCCTTGTCAAACTATCGCAATTATAGAACGCAGAATTACCGATAACCGTTACGCTATTCGGAATTTTAATAGAAACAATATTGCTTCTACTGTAAAAACCGTCATTCGCTATTCTGATTACGCTCTCTCCCTCATAGACCGCCGGGATTCTGATATCATTATCCGTCGCCGTCCCTTTGCTCACCTCATATCCGCCCTCTATCTTTGTAAACGATAAGCCTTCGGTATAATAACTTTCCCCTTTTTCCCATATCATCGGCGCTCCGCCAACGTAACGCCAATAATTTCCATTCTTTTGCTTCTCCGAATACCAATACACGGGGCGGTTATTAGGATTCCAACTAAAAAACCAACCCGAATCCCACCCGTCGGACTCGCTCTCCGCCTCCGCGTAAATAATCAACTTAGCACAACCGGCGAACGCTAAACTCCCTATACTCGGTACTCCCTCGGGTATAACGATCGTCGTCAAACTACGGCAATCACGGAACGCAGAACTACCTATACTCGTTAATCTTGATCCCTCGGGTATGGCGATTGAGGTCAAACCACTGCAACCGGAGAACGCAAAATCACCGATAGTCGTTAATCCCTCGGGTATAACGATCGTTGTCAAACTACTGCAATCAGCGAACGCATACTCCCCGATTTTCGTTACGCTGTTCGGAACGTCGACGGATATAATATTACATTCCTTAAAACCCTCATCGGCGATTCCGATTACTTTCTCACCTTTATAAATCGCGGGTATGACGATATCATTATCCTTTGCCGTTCCGACGCTAACCTCATAGCCGCCCTCTATTTTTGCAAACGACAAGCCTTCGGTATGAGGATCTTTGGCTTCCCACGTTACGGGCAATTCATCGATATAATGCCAATAACTCCCCTCTTTATATTCGTCCGAATACCAATACACGGGACGGTTGCCGTTCCAGAACGGCGAATCCAACCCGTTCGGCAAACTCTCCGCCTCCGCATAAATTGTCAACTCGGTACAATTATAAAACGCCCGCATCCCGATAGACACCACTCCGTCGGGTAAATCAATCGTTGTCAGGCTGTTGCAATTATAGAACGCATAACCCCCGATAGACGTCAATCCGCCCGGGAGATTAAGCGTTGACAAGTTGCGGCAATTAGAGAACGCTTTCTCACCGATAGACGTTACCCCGTCCGGTAGGTCGATCGTTATCAGACCGTTGCAATTATAAAACACCTTCTCACCGATAGACGTTACTCCGTCCGGTATACTGATAAAAGTCAAACTATCGCAATTAGAAAACGCCCTCTCCCCGATCGAAGTCAATCCGTCGGGGAGATCGATTGCCGTCAAACTATTGCAAGAATAAAACGCGTAACTGCCTATAACCGCTACGCTATCCGGCATATGCACGGAAACAATGTTGCTTTTGCTTCTAAAACCATCGTTTGCGATTCTTATTACTTTTTCACCTTTGTAAACCGCGGGAATCACAATGTCGTTATCCGCCGCCGCCCCAGCGCTCACCTCATAACCTCCCGCTATTTTTGTAAACAATAAACCCTCTTTTTCCGCGCCGAAAAGGCTTTTTGCCAATCCGTATGAAATCAAGACCAACGCCGCCAAAATAACCGGCGCGCATAATGCCGCAAGTTTTGACATCCTTTTCATAAATTACTCCTCCGCTTTTATTAGTTTTTTTTTAGAGTGTTCACATAAAGAGATACAAGATTTGACTTTGCCGTTTTTCAAAGGCTTCAAGCTGCGTCAAGGTACTCCACAACATAGAATCTGTTCACACTAATACCGGCGCGTTAAAAAAACGGGAAAACAATCTATCGTCCGCTCACGCGGGGGACTCACCGCAAAAATTCATATGACCGCCGCATCCGACCGATCGGTTTTTAGTTCTTTCGCTTGTCCGGCGGCGAATGTCGAGATTCGCCGGATCGTGCCTAATGATAGGCGGCTTCCTTTTCGTATACTTTCTTTACGTTTCCCATGCCGCTATTATATCATACCTTGTTGCCTTTGACAACCTTTTGACGGCACTATCTAGTTTGTGTCCCTAAAAATGCGGCTCAACTATTTTCGGTTTTAATTTTTGTCATCGAAAAACACGGCTCAAATCCACTAATCAAGAAAATAAAAAAACACGGTTCAAGTCCCCGCTTGCCATGCTTATTTTTGTAAAATTATTCGTTTATAAAATTTTTATTTGCTTTCGCGTACTTTTCCGCGGCGCTTCTTGTCGCCGCCCCCTTTGCGTTTTCAACCATACGCCACTTTTTAACGGCTACGGCTACCAATTTTATTACTGCTTTTTGACGGCTATAGACAAATAGAATTTTTTTCAATTCCGTTTCTCAACGCTTCTCTTTAAAAATTTCCCGTGAAAAAGGTAACGGCGGATTAAAATCCGTCGGGGATATATGGCGAACCGATCAAAATATAATGTCCGTTGTCGGCGATTTGGATATTTATAATTTTTCGGTTCATATTATAAAATCCGTTCAGCCCGGCCGCGTAGCCGTACACCGTTTCGATCCCGAAAAAACTCTCTTTTTTGACGGTATAGATCCGCAATTTTTCGACGAGTTTTTCGATACTAACGTCCTTCGAATTTTTAATATTCTCTATTGATTGCCGTTCTAATTTTCCGGCGTTTCCCGTCCGTTTTGCGCTTGAATTTTTCATTATTCCGACGCTTTTTCCGTCCGCTCTGTTCCTTACCGGCGGACTTTGGCTTTTAATATTTCCGGCATCCCTCGTCCGTTTTGCGCTTGAATTTTTCATTATTCCGACGTTTTTTCCGTCCGCTCTGTTCCTTATCGGCAGACTTTGGCTTTTAATATTTCCGGCATTTCCCGTCCGTTTTGCGCTTGAATTTATTGAATTTTTAATGAATTCCATATCGCTCTTGCCGTCGTCTTTTTGCGCTTTCGGAATTTTTATTATCTCCGCATAACTTTTTTCGTCGACCGCATAGCGGTAATATTCATATTCCCCCCCGACAAACTCTTTCAAGTTTTTTTTTGGAACAAACGCCGAAGCGATAAGCGCGCCTACCGCGCCGTCCGGCAAGATGACCGCCGCCGCGTATACCGGCAAAAACAATGACGCCAAAAAAAACGCCGAAAAAACCGTCCGCAGAACGGCCGCAAAAAACCTCTTTTTCATAGCGCAATTATTGCCGTAAAAAAGAGGTTTCAAACCTATATTTGTCATTATGCTATACTAATTAAACGTTTAATCGGCATAAGTTTACTATTAATATTTCCCTCGTTTCCGCCGTCAATTTTACGCCGCCGCAAATTTCGACTCCGAGCACCGCCAAAATATCGCTTCCCGCCGCCAAAACGGGCAGACGCTCTCTCAATCTTTTTTGGATTTTCAAATCGGTATAATAGTCGCGGAGTTTTTTTGTTCCTCCTCCGAATTTTTGAAAAACGTCGCCCTCCTTAACCGTCCTTATAACCGCGTTTTTCGGGATTTTCGCAAGATCCAAATACAGCGTTTTTCCGTTATCGGTTTTGTTTAAAATATCGTTTTCAAGGCTTTCTATACTCCCGCATTCCGGGCTTTTTCCGCGGTATAGATCCGCCGTTTTTCCGTACGCGTTTACATTCAAAATGCCGCCTTCTTTAACCGTTTCGGCAATTCCGCAATCCGGCGTTTCGTTTTTCATCTCCCGTTTTAAAACGCCGCCTTTAATCTCTTCGACAATTTCACGCCGCGCCGTTTCGCCTTTTGCGCGGAATTTTTCAATCTCAAGCGCGCCGCCGTTCTCAACCTTTTTAAGCCTTATTTCCAGATCGCCGAAATAAAATCCGCCCTTTTTCAAAGCGTCCGCGAGACTTATTTGCGGAATTTCCGCGCCGTCCTTTCGATAAAAAACTATATACCCGTATTCCTTAACCGCGGTAACGCCGAAAGGCATATCCGCTTCGCCGCCGTTCCGTCCCCGGAGCAGTTTATAAAGTTCGTCGATATGCCGTTTTTCGATATCGCGGAATACGGATAGGTGCGCGAACGCGCGGTCTACGGCGATTTTTAAAAGCGGCGGTTCAAAAAAGAGCGATTCCGGAATTTTTGCGATTTTTTTTGCGGAAACCGTAGCGTTGTTTTTTTCGTTTGGAATTACGCGGACATTATTTCCGGCTTCTTTTTTATCACGAATTATGCCGCTTTTACGCGCTTCTATACCGCCGTTATTTCCGCTTTTATCACCGTTTTTTTCCGCTTCTATACCGCCGAAATTCTCAAAAATCAAGCCGCTTTCGTCAACTTTTTTTTCCAGATATGAAAAAACCTCCGCCGCGCTCTCACCCAACCGCGTCAACGCCCCGGCAAGTCCCGGAAAACGCCCCTTTATAAGCGGAAAAACTTCGTTTCTGATAAAATTTCTCGTATAAGCCGCGTCCCGATTCGACTCGTCCTCAACGTACGGAATGCCCTCCTCCCTCGCGAACGCCTCGATTTCCGCCCGCGAAAAATTCAAAAACGGACGGATAAAAATCTCTCCCCGTCCTTCGTTTTCCCTCATTGCGCCGCCTTGCCGCCCGAAAATTCCGTCGCTTTGAGCCTTCATTCCGCAAAGCCCCGAAACTCCCGTTCCGCGCAAAATTCTCATAAAAATCGTTTCGGCTTGGTCGTCCGCGTGGTGCGCGAGGGCAATTTTTGTGCATTTTCCCCCGTCGAAAAGACGCTTAAACGCCCCGTAGCGTTCTTCCCTCGCGCATTCCTCGATCCCGATTCCGCGCTCGGCGGCTATTTTCGGAATGTCGAATGAAAATCCGAAAAATTCTATACCCGCATTTTCACAAAAACCGCGCACAAATCCGCTGTCAAAAACGGAGGCTTGTCCTCTGATTCCGTGTTCGGCGTTGACGGCGGCGACCTTGAAATTCAAGTCCTTTTCCAATTTTTTCAACGCGAAAAGCAGGCACATCGAATCGACGCCGCCCGAAACCGCAACGGCGGCGATATCGCCTCCGTTTATGAGTTTTTTGGAAATTATTTCGCCGTAAAGCCTTTTTAGAAACATCGTTCTCCGCCGTATTTTTGCCGGATTTATATTGTATTTCCGCCGTATTTCTCGCCGGATTTATATTATATTTCCGCCGTATTTCTCGCCGGATTTATATTGTTTTTCCGCCGTACTTTTATGCCGCATTTATGTTGTTTTTCCGCCGTATTTATATTGTTTTTCCGTCCCGTTGTACGGCGTATTTTTTTCGCATTTTCCGCGTGTCTATACCGCGTTTTATAATATAACTTATGCTATGTTAAATACGATATAAAATATCGTATTTATATCGTAATTTTATATCGCATTTAAAGTCCGTTATCATATGAAATTATACAAAAATTTTCAAGTCTTTTTCATTCAGAAGTTCTGTCTTTCATACTCCAACGCGGCAAAAACGATCCCCGCGATTCCCGAAAGGTTGCTTCCTCCCGAAAAAAACCCCGAAAAAAGCCTCAAAAACCCTTGAAAAAAGTTCTTTTTGCACATACTCGGGAGGTACACCGCGCCGCGTTCCTTGACAAGGCTGTTCGCGGCGGTCATATACGCGTTCTTGCCCGTCTCCAAATATCCCGCGTCCACAATGCCAGCCGAAGCGTTTTTCAGACAGCAGGCGGCGTAATAGGACGCGACCGACGGGTCAAAAGACGAAACGTCAAAGCCGTCGTCCGCGGGCTTGCCCGTTATGAACCCCGTCGAGCGCGACTTGCGCTTGTTCCCGAAAAAGGCGTTATACGAACCGTCTACGTTGCGGTAGTTGTTGATCGCCGTCGTCAGTCTTATGATCGTTTCGTTTATATCCCTGTGAATGTAGTCCTCGCCCTCCGCGATCAGCGTCAGCGCGAACAACGCGAGAACGTTCTCGCGCGCGGGATAGTTGCGTCCCGGAGGAAAATGAATTTTCGCGTTTTGAAAAATACGGCTTCGGAAAAAGGAGCGGTGAAAGAGATTGTCCTTTTTGTCCATCAGGGACGCGGTGTATTTTTTCGGTTTTTTGACCAGAACGTCCAGCCCGTCGGCGTCGCCCGTGTATTTCAAAAACATATAGTCCGCCAAAAGAAAGGATATTATATCGGCGGTTTTGAGAGAGGAAAAGCCCCCTTCCGTCTTTCGCGGCGGCTTAGATTCAAAGTTTTTGTTATCTCTTTCGGCGGTTCTAAAATTCGGTTCAAAGTTTTTGTTATCTCTATCCCTCTCTCTAAAATTCGGTTCAAAATCTTTATTATTCCTATCCGCATTGTCCCTATCCGCGGATTCAAACCGCGAAAAATCTCCGTCCGCGCTTCGTTTCGGCTTAGATTCAAAATCTTCCTCGTGAATTTTTTTGACCGCGTTCATAACCGACGCGGCGAGAGAAAGATACGCCTCGTTTTTTGTTCGTTTGTACATTTCGAGAACGACCAAGACGGGCGCGGCGGCTTCCCGCGAACCCAAAAGCGGTTTTTCGGCGGCGAAACGGTCGCAGAAAGACTTCAAAAAGATGAAATATCTATCCTCTTTTATGTACTCGTCGAGCCGCGACAGCGCGAAACCGAACAAGGCGAAATCGAGCGACCAGTCGGCGCGCGTGTCGTCCGCGGAAACGGCGTAATCGCAGAGCGCGATAATTTTATTCAATTCTTCACTTCTTGACATTTGCTTAAAATCCTTGATGTGTAGTTGCGGTTAGCGGCGGTGATTAGTTAAATTTTGAAAAATCCGCGTTTGAAAACGCAAGCCTTTATACGGCGTTTAAATTTTTAAACCCAACGTACGTTTGGCTTAAAACCGCATATTATAGCGTTTAAACTTTTAAACCCAATGTACGTTTGGCTTAAAACCGCATACTATGCGGCGGCAATCAGTCTAAATATTCCGCGGCTTGCGGCGGTTTTTGCTTACGAAAACAAACCGCCTAATACATTATATCATATTTTATCCCCGTTTACACAACAAATTTTTTTTTCATATATAAAATTCTTATTATTTTATTCCGTATTGTTCTATTTCTTATCGTTTTATTTTGTATTATTCTATTCCGTGTCGTTTTATTCCGCGCGGATTTTTTATTTCGTATTTTCTCCGTCGTTTTCCGTATTTTTTGTTTCTTTCGGCTGAGTTTCGGGCGATACCGTTATGCTTGCCGTATGCGGTTCGGTTATCGCATTCGGTCTAATGCTTAGATTTGCCGTATTCGGTTCAACCGTTATATTTATCATATTCGCCGTATTCGGTTCGGTTGTTGTGTTGCTTTCAATCGTCATATTCGGCGTATTCGATTCGACCGTTACATTAGTTATATTCGGTTCAATCGTCATATCCGTTATATTGGTTATATTCGGTTCGGTTATAATATCCGCCGCGCCCGGCGCGTAGTCAAAAAGCATATATTTTTTCTTTATCCGTTCAAGTTTGTTTGAAATCGGCTTGTATAAAATCAACAGAAATACCGCGTTCGAGACCGCGTACACCGCCATAAACGGCAAACCCGCCGCAACGGCGGCGAAATACGGCGGCATACTAAACCCGCCGTCAAACGCCAAAACCGTCCAAACGTCCATAAGGAGCGAATAGACGACGCCGCCGATTATGCCCTCCGCGGCGAGAAAGGGATAGGTCTTGACGATTTTTCTCTTGTGAAACAGCCCGATAAAAAAGCCGAGCAGTCCCCAACCGAACATTTGAAAGGGCGTCCACGGACCCTGCCCGAAAAACATATTCGAGATCACCGCCGTCATCGAACCCGTCAAAAAACCCGCCTCCGCGCCGAAGCAAAGCGCGGTTATGATCACGACCGCCGTAACGGGTTTGAAGCCGGGTACGGGCGCGAAAATCAGCCGCCCGGCTACGGACAACGCGACCATAACGGCAACGACGGTCAGTTCACGCGACCGCGCTTGTTTTTTCTCGAACGCCAAAAAAAACGGCGCGCACGCCAAAATCGCGGCGGCGGCGGAAACTATCGCGTATTGCCTGTCGTTAAACAAAAAAACTCCCGCCGCGATGACCGCGGGGATCACCGCCGCGATTATGAACGTCCCCAAGATTTTTTTTACCGGCGGACGGTTTTTTGAGCCGTCTTTTTGGAATGCCGAATGCCTTTTCAAATCGCAAAGCCTCCTTTTTTTTAAAAATCCCGGATTTCCGCTTATTTTTTACCGCATTTTGTCTTTTTAAAAATCCTTTTTTCACGGCGCTATACCGCGTTTTTCCGTCATAAAATTTCATTAAAAAGGTTCGTTTTAATCCGTTATCTCCGCGTTTTTACGGCATAAAGTTTTTTAAAATCCGTCCTTTTTAAAAATCCTTTTTTACACGGCGTTATACCGCGTTTTTTCGTCATAAAATTTCATTAAAAAGGTTCGTTTTAATCCGTTATCTCCGCGTTTTTACGGCATAGTTCCGCGACCGCTTCCGCGGTTACGGCGTTGTCGTAAAACCCGCGCGAAATGCGGTATGCCGCCGTCGTATAAAATGTATTCCCCCTAAAAAAATCGACGGGATTTCCGATCGCCGCTATTTTTCCGTCAAAGAACATCGCGGCGCGGTCGGCGTTTTCGGCGGCGAATTCCACGTCGTGAGTAACTATGACGATCGTCTTCCCCTCTTTTTGAAGCCGCTTTAAAATATGAGCCAAGACGTTTTTTGAATGCGCGTCAAGTCCTTTCGTCGGTTCGTCCAAGAGTAGTATACGCGGATTTAAGAGCAGTATTTTTGCGAGAGCCGCCTTTTGCTGTTCGCCGCCCGACAGGTCGTAAGGGTGAGAGTTTAGCAGTCCCGCGATATCCAGATCCGCGCATACCGAGTCTATCCTTTTTTCCCCCTCCGCCTTGCCGTATTCCATAAGCGACGCCGTTTCGCGCAGTTCGTCCATAAGCCCGCTTTTGACGAACGCCGCCTGCGGATTTTGCGGCAAAAGGGCGATGTTTCCGCGGTATAGACTCGCGCCCGGGTAGTCCTTAATTTTTTTATCCCATATGCGAACCTTGCCGGCGTAGACCCTTTTCAGTCCGCTCAAAATTTTGAGCAGAGTCGTCTTTCCCGCGCCGTTGCCGCCCAAAATGCAAAGGATTTCGTTTTCGTAAACCTTCAAATTCAGTCCGTTTAATACGTCCGGCGTATTTCTTTCATAGCGGAAATATCCGTCGGCGATCTCCGCGGCGACTCTTGCCGATTCATAATTTTTATGCGGCGGTTCGATATTCTTTATTTTCGGAATATAATTTTTTTCCAAAAACTCCCTGCCCTCGCGCACGGTCAGCGGATATTCGGCATACGCCGGTTCGCCCTTCGGAACGCTATATTTTCCGGAGTATTCTATCCTTTCCGTATCTCTTGATCCGCCCTTCGGAATACTATATTTTTCGGCATATTCCGGCGGTTCTATACCTCCGTTTTTCTCATTTTGAATTCCGCGTTTTTCGTAGTATTCCGAAGTTTTTACGCGTTCGTATTTTTCGGTTCCGTTACTCGGAACGCTATATTTTCCGGAGTATTCCGCCTCTTTCGCCTCTCCGTTTTTTCTCAGCATATTATAGATACGCGCCGCCGCGGGAAGCCCCGCCCGCATTATATGATTCGGGTAGACGGCGTTCAGCCGCGCCGCCGCCGCTCTCGGCGCGCCGTAAATCAATCCGACCGCCTTATCCATAATCAAAACCTTATCGGCGATCGGAAAAATATCCTCCAACCGATGTTCCGCCAGAACGATCGTAAGTCCAAGTTCGCGGTTTAGTTTCGAGAGCGCGGAAATAAATTCGGACGCCGCCACGGGATCCAACCTCCCCGTCGGCTCGTCCAAAAGGAGGATTTCGGGACGCATAAGCATAACCGCGGCGAGGTTCAAAAGTTGTTTTTGCCCTCCCGAAAGTTCGGTCGTTTTTTTGTGATACCATTCGGTTATGCCGAAAAAGCCGCAAATTTCGGCGATTTTTTTCCTTATTTCGTCCGGTTTTTCGCCTAAGGCTTCGAGTCCGAAAGCCAATTCGCGCCAAACCTTATCGGTTACTATTTGGTTGTCGGGGTTTTGCATAACGAACCCGACGGCGGCCGCCGAAACGCGTTCATCCGACGCGCCGGTTTCCGTCCCGTCAAAAAAAATCCCGCCCGTTTTTTCCCCTTTCGGGGCGAGTTGTTTTTTCATAAGGCGTAAAAGCGTGCTTTTTCCGCATCCCGATTCGCCGCATATCACGACAAATTCGCCCTTTTTCACCTCAAAATTGATATTTTCAAGGGCTTTTTTGTCCGCGCCGTTATAGGTAAAACTTAAATTCCGGACTTCAAGTATAGCCATTTTATATTCCTCTTAATCGATATCGCATTAATGCAAACGCGCAATTCTTAATTCATAATTATCAATCTTAAATCAAAAACTCTAAATCTCAAATCTTTAATCCTTATTTTTCAATTCTCAAATTCTTAATTCTTATTCCTCAATCCCTAATTCTCAATCCCTAATTCTCAATCCTTAATTCTCAATCCCTAATTCTCAATCCCTAATTCTCAATCCCTAATTCTCAATCCCTAATTCTCAATCCTCGATTCTCAATCTTTAATTCTTATTTCTCAATCCCCGATTCTCAATTTTCAATCCTCAACCATCGATTTTAGACTTCAAATACTTCCATTTGATATTTTCCTTGATTTCCATCGCCGTACCAAAAAACAGCAATACAAATACCGCAAGGTAGCAAACCGCATTCAATCCCCCCCATTCGACCGCGGACACCGACGGATAGTACAAAAAATCCGCGTACCCCGCCCCCGTAAGCGAAAGGGTCAAAATAAGCAAACACGCGGTCAGCGTCATCATCGCCGTATCGCGCCGCCGCCAAAAAAAATCCGAATAACTCGTCCTCCCCTTCAAGCCGTAGCCGCGCGCGCGCATCGAATCGGCGGTTTCGATTGAATTTTCCAAACTCCAAGAAACAAGCGCGGAGAATACGCGGAACTTGCTCCGCAGTTTATCGGCGTAACTTTTCGAGATATAAATCCCCATCGCCCTCTGAACGCAGTCGATTTCCTTATATTGTTCGATAAGTTTCGGGATAAACCGCAGAATCATAGAGATCAAAAGCGACAATTTCGGAGCGGCGCGCCCGAAAAGATAGATAAATTTGTCGCTCGTCATAACGGCGTTATAGCACTTAAACCAATAAAATACGCTCATCAGCATAACGCCCGACGCCGCGCCGCGATAAACCGCTTCGAGAGTTACGGGATTATCGTTCAAAAAAAACAAAATCGTTTCACCCTTGTGAACGAAAATCGGATTTAAAAACGCGATAACGACGGTCAGCGGCAGGCTGTACGCGAGGCTTGCGAGGAGTTTCTTTACGCCCGAAAGCATACCGCAAAAAATCACGCCCGAAAGATAGCATACCGCTATCACAACGGGGTGCGCCGTGAACATAGAGATGAATACCGCGCCCGCAAAAAACGTGAATATCACGATCGGGTGGTATGTCTCGAAGTGTCTCATATCTCTCATATCTTTTTCCTTATGCCGTATGTTTCGAAATGCTCTATATCTTTCATATCTTTTTCCTTTAAATCAAACGTTATTTCCCGCTTTAAAATCACGTTTCTATACCGCCGCATTTGTTACATTTTTCAAAGGTTTTTCATTGCCTTGAACCGCGCCTTATATGCCGTAAATTTTTCTTATTATCCGCAATTCCCCTCCGTGGGAGGGGATCAAAGGGGTGGGGCGAAACGTCCGCTTGATATTCACCGTTTACGTCAATGACGATAGGAAACAAAAGCAACGCATTCTAACGGCATTTTTCTTATTATCCGCTATTCCCCTCCGTGGGAGGGGATAAGGACGCGGAGATTAAACGGAACGAATTTTGAATAGCGGATTTTTTAGATAGAAACCGAATTGTTTTTGCAGGCAATAGCATTCGCTATTGCCAAAAACACAAGGCGGTTTATGGCAAAAAAGACGCATTCTAAAAT
>JAISNN010000009.1 GCA_031276195.1 Clostridiales bacterium | reverse complement strand
CGAAGCAAAAGCCGCGGTATTGATAGGCGATAAAGGCTATGTCGGGCTGAATTTGCAGAATACCGAAACGGTCGCACTAAGCCGCAAAAACAGCAAAAGCAAAAGTCTCCCGACACCTCTAAAACGGAAAATATTTACAATGCGGCGCAGAGTCGAAACGACCTTTTCGCAACTTTGCGACACATTGAATGCCCAAAAAGTGTTCGCCAAAAGTTTTCGGGGCTTGTGTACGCGAATCCGCTTGAAAATCCTAAGCTTCCTAATCGCCGTCTATGTCAACTTGCTAAATCAAAAAGATAATATCTTGTTAGTTAAATACGCCTTATTTTACTAGCACCACGAGTTAATTACTTTCATTTTGTGTGCTCCTTTGCCGCCGTTAGTCGATTGTCGCTATACAATATTTCTTGTCGGAATAGTCGCAATCCGCCCATTCGTCCCCGTCCGTCTTTGAAGTCTTGCGTACTTGGTATTGCCGTCCATATATGACGAAAGTCGTTTTGTCCGCCTTTTCATCGTTCGTCAAAACGTGCACGATTTGTTTGTTGCCGTCCGTGTCGACGCCACCTTTGGCTAACGGCTGTATGTGGTCTATATCCCACCCGAAGCGTGAATTAGACTCTCGATTGATTTATTTCCATAAGACTCAAATATAATCCTATCTTTGAGTGTTTTCGCACCCTATACGCTTATAATTTCAATATCGTAATATCGCTCTTGAAATGCGATGCGGTTTTTTATTTCGTCTTTTGTATAGTTGTTGTTGCCGATAACGCCGACCCATTTGGTTTCGTTATCGTTCTTTCGGAATACGACCGCAATTATTTTAACCATAGTTTCGTTTAACGGCTCGGTACCGTCAATTATGTAGACGTCCTGTTCTTCACCGTCACCGGCAACTAAATCTTCGATATAACCGTAATTTATCGGATATATCGTTCCTTTATGCTTCGGGTGCTCCGTACCCATGGATCTATCAACAATAACTTTGAACGTCTTTTCGATATTTTTTTGAGCTTCCGCTATCGCGCTTTTGCGTCGCGTCAAAAAATCCGAAACTTGCAAGTTGTTTTTATATTCCCGCCAAATCGGGATACCCAAATACGGATTTTTATCAACAACAAATATCTTCTTTAATTCGTCGGTAGAATAAAAAGCGTTTGCGCCAAATGTAACGGGTACTGCCGATTGCAATTCGATTCTTGCCAACTTACGACAATAACGAAAAGCGTTCATTTCGATATTGCTAACGCTTTCGGGTATAAGAATGGCTTGCAAATTCTCGCAATGTGAAAAAGCCCACGCGCCTATGCCGTTGCACTTTTGGAGTTTAACCGATGTCAAATTCGCGTTGTTATAAAACGCCCAATTGCCTATTTTCCCGTTGAAAATAGAAACCTCTTTAAGCGCATCATTATTGCGGCAGAAATTGTCGCAACAATCGCCGTTCACCGATAGTTGCTCAACGTTCGATTTTCCGCCAAAGTAGTAACTTAGAGGGTATGTCCCTGATAACTCCGCACGGACGATATTATCCGAACAACAAAAAATGTCCGTACCGATAGCCGCGCGGCCTTGTAAATATACCTCCCGCAGTTCTCCAATATGCGCAAAAGCGTACCGCCCAATGCCGTGCGCGGCGGACAACAATATTTCGCTTATTCGCGAAGCGTAAAACGCAAATTCGCCGACTATCTTTGCGGTTGTCAAATCCGCTTTTGCTATTGAAGCCTTGTAAAAGGCGCACTTTCCGGCAGTTGCTATGTTGCCGCTTACGGCGGTTAAATTTATGCAGTTTTCAAATGCGCCCGCGCCTAACTCGGCATTATTTAACGCGACATCTTTTAGCCCTGTACAGTTATAAAAGGCGTATTTTCCCGCTTCGGCGATTGTCGTATCAACATTGATAAGCGAACGGCAATCATAAAAAACAAACGCGCCTATATCCTCGTCCGGATAGCCTTTGACCTCCGACAGCTTTTTACAGCCGAAAAAACAGCCCTCTTCTATGTTCTTAATCCGCGACAAATCTATTTCCGCTATTTCGGTACTGCGGAATGAATAACTCCCCAATACTGAAACGGCGGCGGGAAGAGCCGCCGGCTTTTGTTTGCCTTTATATCTATAAAGAACCTTTCCTAAGGTTACGCTGTCACCCGTTTGATTATTCAACCACGCCGTAGCGTAAAGTGCGGAACAACCGATGTGCGTTATGTTGTCCCCTCCCGCTATTGTTAACAGTTTTGTCGCGCCTAAAAACGCGCAATCGCCCATATATGCGAGGTTTTTCGGTATTTTTATATTGCTTAAATTATCACACCGCGTGAAAGCATAATCGCCTATATATTCTATCGTGTCGGGCAATTCAATCTCGGTCAGCTCGCTTCTATGATGAAACGCTCCGCTTGCGATTATCTTTACGGGATAGCCATTAATCGTTGGCGGAACAACGTGCTTATTTAGAAGTTTTCCCTCTTTTGTCGTTCCTTTTATTTCGCAAACACCGTTTTTAATGTTGTATTTCAAGTAACCTTGAACGCCGAATGTGTCCGATTCGCCCTTTATGTTGGATTCGTTCTTCGGCGATAGCACAACGGACTTTGAATACTCGTCGGGATTGTCTTGCAAATACTCGTACACCAAAAACGGAATACTGCAAGACGCAAGCAGTTTAATGTTCGGATATACTTCCCGCAGCCTTTCTATCTCGATAAAGAAGCCGTCTCTCAATCCGATTTCATTTATGACAAGGTATAAAGGCTTGTCCGATTTCGGCGGAAAAAAGTCCGCGATTTCCAAAATAGATAACTCGCGAATAAACGGCAACTCAAAGTCGGCATAAATTATATCCCGCTTTGCGGCGCCGCTCTTTATCAAATCCCGAACGATTTTGCAAAGTAGCTTTTCTTTATTTAATCCGGAGACCCCCGCGAGGTATACAAAATAGTTATTGGTATTATCAAAATACAACTCTTGCACTTCGTTGTAATCGTACAAAAAGTTTTTGTTATCAAACGCCGCGTCCGCCGCCTCTTGCGCGTCGTGGTTGTATAGAATATCGTATATAAATTCTCTATCAAACATCATTCTATCACCTCGCTATTTTCGTAAAGGCTGACAAACTTTCCCCGCTTGAAATCCTTATGCAAATGCCCGAAATACCAACCTCTATAAGTTACCGCTTCGTTTATACGTTCAAGGTAATTTAGAAACTCCGTTTCGGCGGGCGCGTAATAATGCGCTATGCCGTCAAGCACGCTCCGCGGGGCTTGGTGCGTTAGAATGTAATCGAAGCGATTATCGTTTGTTTTCAGCGTATCTATGCCCGCCGCATACTCAGCCGCGTTCGGCAACTCCTCGTCCCAAACCTGCACGGGCGAAGAATTCGTTTCGCGTTTAATTGAATAGCCGCCGCCGAACACAAAATATTTATGCCCGTTTATCAAATAGGCGTTGCCGCGCATAAGGTGAAATACGTTCGGCAAAACCTCGTGAACCGTGCCGCCGTATCGCACCGCCACTGGTAGGCTGTTCAACAAATCAAAGTTTTCGTGATTTCCGTCTAAGAACAAAATGTCGCATGGAAGCCCCGTATAAAATTCGCGTATATCGTCGCGCATTGATGTCTGCCAAACAATACCGGCATCACCGAGAATGATAACAACATCGTTTGCAGCCGGAGCAAATTCGACTATCTTCTTTACAAGAAAATCTAATCTCAAATGCCCGTGAATGTCCGTAACGAGAAGAGTTTTGCCTTTCCGACTGCGTGTAATTTGCAAACCTACCGCCGCGTGTCCGAATACGTTCTCTCCGCTTATTTTACATTCGGGATTCAGTATAATTTCTTTGAGTCTTGTGCAATAGTAAAAGGCTTTTTCCTCTATCTCCGCCGCCGCCCGCGCATCTATGTACTCCAAATTAAACGCATCCGAAAACGCTCTAAACGCTATTTTTTTAACCGAGATCGGCAATGTAAATAACCTTTCGCGCTTCCCTATCGCGTATTGCAGTATAACGGAATAGTCCTTTGAGTATAAATTACCGTCTTTTGTCGCAACGATTTTATTATTAGCGTCCGCCGTGATTTCGCGCAAAGCCTCGCATGAGCCGAACGCGTAAGTTCCGATTGTTTTTACGCTCTCGGGAATATGTACCTTGTCTATTCTGTCGCAACCGTGAAAAGCCCACGCGCCGATTGACTCAACTAATGATGGCAGTAATATTTTCGTTAAATTTTTGCAATCGTCAAACGCGCTATCCCCGATTGTATTTATATAGTTATGCAACCGCACCGTATTTAAGTTGCGGCAATTTTGAAATGCGTACGCGCCAATATTATTAACGTGTTCAGGTGCTACAAATTCACTAACGGGCGACCCTAACGGAAACCTTATAAGCGTTGTGCCGTCCTTAGAATACAGCACTCCGCCCTGTGATTTATAGTTCACGTTTTCTTTTTCGACGAAAAACTTCGCAATATTCATATAGTTATAAAACGCCGACGGGGCAATTTTCTTGATATGTTTATTTATTACGATTGTGTTATCGACCATAACATTTTCGTCGATAGCGTCCAAAGTATCACGCTTTATATATACAATTTTCGCATCGGTTCGCAACGCTTTAACGTCAATGCGATTTGCGATTACATCGCGTATTGCCCGTGCTCTATCTTGCTTTATAGCCAGCAAATAATATTCCGCCGCTCGCTTCAAGTTTTTTTTCGTGCCGTTTCCGTTGAGATAGCATAATGCCAAATCGCATGTGGCGTGAGAATAGTTTTGTTCGCTCGCTTTCCTGAACCATTTTACCGCTTCCGTGCAATCTTTCGCCGTCCCTGATCCCTCGTAATAACAAACACCCATGTCGCGTATCGAATGCAAATATCCCAAATCCGCCGATTTTTTATACCAATTAAAAGACTGTTCTAAGTCCTTCTTTGCGCCTTGCCCAACCGAATACATATACCCCAAGTCGCACATCGCTTCCGCGTTGCCTTGCACCGCGGCTTTAGTATAGTAATTGAACGCTTCCGTAAAAGACTGCGGCTTGCCGAGCCCGAATGAATACATATCGGCAAGGACAACTAAGTATTCCGGTTTGCCGTCACGCGCCGCTTTCTCTACAATCTCGACAATATTCTTGACGATGCTTTCCGCCGTCTTAACGCTTTTTTCCACGCCCGACCCCTCAAAGTATTGCAAAGCATAGTAGAACGACCCGCGAGGATTGCCGAGTTCGTGCGCCCGTTTGAAATATCCGACAACTTTTTGTCTATCGGCGTATCTATCCTTACTCCCGAGCATATATTCTTTTGCAATCCTAATGTATCGCTCGCTTAAATTTCCGTTATCGGAATACAGCGCGGACAATCGCATTGCAACATTGTTAACATCAAAAGCGGAAGCGTCAACTTTTCCAATCCGAGGCAATTTTTCCGCCGCTTTTAATGCCTTAATCCAGACTTCCGCTTTTAATGGCAAAAAAGCAATGCCGCCTAAATCGGATTCATTGCTTAACGCGTCGGACGCGAAACACGGCGTTCCGGCGCATTGCGCTTCGACAAGCGCCAAACTTGCGCCCTCGTATAATGACGGTAATAAAAAGGAGTCGGCAATATTGTATAGCTCGTTTAAGCTATCATTGGATACGAATATAAATTTATCGTCTATACCCGCCGTTTTAATCTTTTCTATAAAGGTAGGCTTGCTTTCTCCGTCCCCGACCATTATTAGTTTTCTATTCGGCAAAGTCTTGAATATATCAATAAAAAACTCGACGTTTTTTTGCGGTGCAAACCGACCGGCAAATATTGAATATTTGAATTCCGTCGATAGCTTGTGCTTTTTATAAAGCTCCGCTTTGTTTACAATATGATAAAAGCTCTTTATTTCAATCGAAGCATGGCAAATATCAAACGAATTTTTCCTATAAAGAAACTTGCCCGCATTCTTAGAAACGGCGAGCTTGCACGTTGCAAACTCCTCTATGAGCTGCCGTGAACTCCGCACGACCGTTTCTTCCCCGTCGGTAATATATCCGCTTTTGTCATTATGGCAATGCGAAATTCTTACGAGAACGCCGCACTCAAAAGCAATACGCATATACTCGCCGTTTGAGAAAAAATAATGCGTGTGTATAACGTCCGGCTGTTCTTGTTTAATAATTTCTTTCAGCCCGTTTTCTATTTCGGATACAAACCGTTTGCAAGGCAAATGATAGATTTTGCCGCCTAAGCGATATATCTCTTTTGAAACCTCCTCATCGGCGGCGCGAAATGCCGTGTTTATAAAAATAAACGTGAAATCCTCGCGCATCTTCCCGTATGCGCTAAGGAGGAACGTGGTAATCCCGTTCTTTTGCGCGTTGCCGCCGATTTGAAGAACTTTAATTTTTCTTTTCAAAACCATATCACCTCAGCCAAACAATTCTTAAACGTATTCGGCTCAATTTTTAATCCTTTCGGTAATTTTACAACTTTTAATGCTGTGCAGTTATTAAACGCCCAGTCGCCGAGAAATTCCACGCTTTTCGGCATCTGAATTTCTTCAAGGTTAATGCAACCCGAAAACACCCCGCGCGAAATTGTTTTAAGCGACGGCGGTAACGTAATGTTGCGTAGCGTTTCACATCCCGTGAACGCATTCCGTCCGAGGCTGACCGTATCGCTGTGTAGCGGAATCGTTCCGTCCTTCGCCGCCTTTGCCGTACAACAGATGACCTCGCGGAAATCGCTTGAATAGAGTACGCCGTTGCATGTCGCATATTTAGGCGAACGCACATCAAACTCCGCATTTAGACAATAGGCAAACGGGTTATATCCTATTTGCCGCACCGTTTCGGGAATTGTGATTGTTTCAATTCTTCGCGCATTCCAAAACGAATTGCGCCCTATCGTCCGTACTCCGCTTTTAATTTTTACGTCCTTAATATCCGAACCGAGCGAATAATGATATACTTGCGTGAAGTCGCCGTTATATAACACGCCGCCCTCATATTGAAAATACGGCGATTTGTTTACGAGCGTAATATTCGAACAATCCGAAAAAGCGTTGTTGCCCATATACGCCACATTCTTTGTAATCGTAACTTGCTTTAAGTTTTGGCACTTGTAAAACGAATGCTTGCCTATCCATTCGACGCTTTCGGGAACGGTATATTTATACTTGCGTTTTGACGGCGTGTAGTGTATTAAGCATTTTTTGTCTTTATCAAAAAGAATGCCTTTATCTAACTTAAAGTAATCGGACTCGTTCCGAACGACAATCTTTGGGCAGCCCGCAAACGGATTGTCGCCGATTACCTCTACGCTTTTAGGAATGGCAACCTCGCGTAAATTATCGCAATAAACGAATGCGTCACCCGCAATGCAAGTTACGGTGTCCGGAATAAGTATTGCTTTAACGGTCGTATTATTCCAAAATGCGCCCGTACCGATTTTGGCTATGCCATGCGGAAGAGTAACCTTCGCCTGCACCCCAACATATTTTGTTAATTCGTCGCCGTTAATAATAAAATCGGCGTTTGGACAAGCGACGTTTCTATCGGTCGCATTTGTGTATTGCTCCGTGTAAAGCGCGGCTTGCGTTTCAAAAAATCCTCTGTCGAATATGCCGTTAGCCGTATATATTTTACTTTTATATTCAATAAGCCCGCCCGACAATTGCGAGGTGTACAATATGATTTTACCGTTGCTTTTGTACACAAAATCCGCAAGAAGTTTATCATATCTCTTACCCCATTCATCGAACAGAAAGTCCGCGAATACTGCACCTTTATCGCTGAGTAACGTTAAATCGTATTTGCCGCTGAACGATATTTTGTCGGCTTTATAGCCTTTTTTAAGGAGACGGTCTATACATTCGAGCTTTACCATATCCTTGTATGTCAAAAGCGGATACCACGCGCCGTTAAACAAAAAGCGTTGCGCTTCCGATTCTACGCGAATTTCCGTATTCCTGTAATGCGCGACAAAAACATCGGGTTCGACCTCTTTGAAACCGAGTTTGCGGTATAGCACGATATATTTCATATCGACAAATATCGTATCTTGTACGCGAGTAGTTTCACGCATCGATTAAGTCCCTCTCAACTAATTTGCCAACCATAATCCCGACAACCCGCTCGGGTGTCTTTCCTCTTGTGTCGATAATAAGGTGCGGCATTTTATGCGCGTCGGCAAAGCTCGTCATTTTTTCGTATACGACCTCCGACTTCGATATTTTCTTCAAGTCGGAGTCCCGTGTATCACGGCTCAATAAACGTTTACATATCGTTTTCTCATCCCCGTAAATAATGAATGTGTAATCGGGTGCGCCAATCGTCTTATACAAAGCGTCAAATATCGGCTCCGATTCCGGCGCGCCGCTCCAAGCATAATTTGATAGAATATGACGGTCGGTTATTATGTTTTGCCCTTTGAACCGCTCATATAAAAAGATATTTCCAAGCGCGTAAAAGCAAGCCGAAAACGGACGATTGCCCGCCGATTTTTCGTTGACGTAGTCGCGAATACGCAAATAATTTTCGTCGCCGCCGTTTGGGTCAAAAATGTATTTTAACGGCTTTTCCACAAGCGTAAATTTTAGGCGTTCGGCAAGCAACCGTGCCGCCGTCGTTTTGCCTACGCCGTCGAAGCCCTCAATTGAAATATGCATTACTCGACCTCCTCGTCCTCTATGCGATTATGCGTCCTATGCTTAACCTCTTTCTTTTTGCCGCTTGTAAAATAATCGACAATTTCAAGGTAGCCCGATACGCGCCGAACCCGCGTTATTTCATCCGCACCGCATTTCGGACACTTGTCAAACATTCCGCTTATTCCGCATTTCGAGCAAATATCCATATCAAAATTGAAACCGAGATAATGAATTCCTCTCTCAACCGCGTGTGCGATAAGTTCCTCTAACGCGACCGCATTGTTTATCGGTGATTCCCTTAATTCAACATACGAAATGCAACCGCCGTTGCAATAAGAATGGAACGGAGCCTCTTTGGTTATCTTATCAAACGCGCTTAAACCCGAGTCCACCTCCATGTGAAATGAATTAGTGTAAAAGCCTTTTTTCAGAGCCTTATGAGTAAAACCGCGATTGCCGTCCAGCTCGGTAAACCGTCCCGACAATTGCTCTCCGCTCGTAGCAAGCAGCGAATAATTAAACCGCGTTTCGTCTGTCTTTTTATCCGTAAATGCTCTCATATGCTTTATAATTTGCTCCGCAACGGCTAACGCTTTCTTGTCCTTTTGCATTTTTTTGCCCGTTAAAACTTCTACCGCCTCGGACAAACCTATAAACCCGATTGAAAGCGTTCCATGCCTAAAAACTTCGTCAAGCGAATCGCCATTGAACGGAACGCACCAAAGATTGTATCGCAGGTTTGTGCGGAAATCGTCCGCTCTCCGTTCGTCAATCAACGCCTTATACCGCGCTTCGAGGATTTCCGAAACCGTGCCGGCGAGATTATCCCATACCTCTAAGAAACGGACGGCACGCGACTCGCTACCCTCTATGCCGCTTTTGTCTATTTCAAGCGCAACGCGCGGAAGATTTATAGAAACGTTAGTAATATTACCGCGCCCTACTGAACCGCATTTTTGATATTTATCGGCAACGACACGCGTTCGGCAACCCATAACGGCTATCTTGAATGGGGCAATATCCTTGTTCGGAGCGGCATCGCACAATAGATACGTCGGTATCATTTTCCTTGCGGTCGTCTTTAATGCCTTTTGAAAAAGCGAGTAGCCGCCGTCCGCCTTCTCGGCGTTTATTCCGCTTTTTACTTTGAATATGATATTAGGCTTAAAAATGGTTGCTTCGGTTTTAGCAAATTCTTCAAGTATAATCTTGCAAATATACTTGCCGTAATCCGTTTCCGCCAAGCCTATATTGAGCGAAACGTAATAACTGACCTTGCCCATTCTTTCATGAGAATTATTGCACCAAACGTAAAACGACGCTATCGCCGCACGCAAAAGCGCATCGTTTATCTTTTCAAACGGTATGCCGAGACGCTCTAAAACCTCGGCGGCCTCTATATCGAAGTTGACAAACGCCATTCCGCCCGATTGCTCGTTGCCGAGCTTCGTCAAAAACTCTTTTAAGAAGTCAAACAACCCTATTGTTTTCGCTTCCGCGGATAACGTATTAAATCGCTCATACGGAAAAAACTCCCGCAAATCAACGGCTAAGCAGTTGTATGTCAAACCCCACGCATCTAAATCATGGATATGAATATCGCCGCCGTCATGTAACGCGCTCCATTCTTTCGGAAGTTTAGCGAGAATATCCCGTTTGCGCTTTCTCTCGCCTATTGTGAAGACTTCGCCGACATATGTCATCCTATCGGCGGCATTTTCACCTGTTATATGTCTTTTTTCAGCCACTCCCCATTTGCTCCTTTTGCAAAGAATTTCTGATTAGCCGAGCCGTAATAGCCTTTTGTCGTTGTCTTTTCCGTATGTACAAACCGCCCCGTTTTTAGATAATGTATCTTGCTTTTTACTTCATCCGATACGTCCTCAAACTCACGCCCCGTATACAAGCAAACATCAACGCCCGCCCGTCCGAATTCCGTAAGTAAAGTTTGTAATGCCTTGGGTTGCGTCAGCGGTTCGCCGCCTGAAATAGTGACGTTTCTTGCGGCGCGCGCTAAGCGAAGCAATACGTCCTCTACCAATCTGCGAACGCTCATAATTCTGCCGCCAAACTCGTTCCACGTGCTTTGGTTGTGGCAACCGCGGCATTTCAGGTCGCACCCCTGCAAATATACGACAATACGGTTACCCTCGCCGTCGGATACGCTGTAATGCTTTGAAATGCCCGCGACGCTTAAAAAGTTTCTTTCTAAATAATCCTTGCATTCGAGCAGATTTTCGACCCTCGCGCAGTCTGCTAATTCCTCGCCGAAGCCGCACTTGTCGGCGGACAGCCATATCGGGTTAAAGCGAAATCGCTTTGCGCCGAGCACATCCTTTTCTAAGCTGTTGCCGACAAATATTACCTCGTCACGCTTAACTGCGACTTTCTCCCGTATGCGTTTATAAACGTAACTGAAAAACTTATTGCCGGGTTTTCTATGCCCGCAATCTCCGCTTGTATAAACGCCGTTAAAATATTGACCTATACCGTGCGCGTCAAGCAGCCGTTTTACCGTTTCAGCCGAGAAAATCGTATTGCTCATCACGAAAACGGAAAAGTCTTTCTCTTTTAAGTAGCTTAATAATTCCATCAAACCGCTTTCAATCGCAGTCACTCTCGATGCCTTAAAAAAACCGTATTCAATCTCCGAAAGCGGAAAATTATCCCTGAACCCGATTCGCTCCCGAAACATCTCTAACTGCTTTTGCAGGCTTGCCTCTTTATGCGTAGTCGTCCGATTCTGCATATTCGCGCGGAAATACTCCTCCGCCACTCTCTTGGCGGCGGCATACTCCGTACCGACCGTTAGAATTTCTCTACAAAGCCAGTCAATGCCTTTCTCGTACTTATTCGACACATCGCTAAGTATCGTCCCGAATAGGTCAAGAATAATTACTCGTCCCGGTTTCAATTTTTTTTGTCCTCCAATTATATCACTCCTCATGATTACAGAACTCATTTTATAGCCGCTTAATTATTTCCTCCGTCCAACTTTTTGGGCGCGGAACATTCCTTTTGCATCTTTTTTAATTATGCCGCCATTGTTAATGAATAGTTCCTTTGAAATAGCTTCTATTTCTACTATGCAACGAAAGAATAACTCCGCAACTTTAACAGAATATACCAAAAGTTGATGGGATCCAGTCGCATCATCAAAATGAATATTATTTCGACGGTGCTAAATTTGTGTGATATTAGAAAATTTATTATTGACATAGAAGTATGCAAATAGGAACATTGTCAAATCCACCATTACCGCGCATCTTGAAACAACGCAAGTCCGTCGTCTAAATCTTGCAAACCGGCGTCTTTGCCTGCCGTTGTTATTCTCGATACCCCATGTTTCGGCTTTTGTTTGAAGAAGAACCGCGGGGTCTATCAGTTCGGCGTAACTATCCCAAGTATCGGCATAATACATTTTGACATTGAGCAGTTTTAATCTGTTATACAGCCTTTTAAAAGTTTGGGTATCTCGATTGCCGCATTCCCGGTCAATAAGTTCTCCGGTTGTGCGGCAATAGGCTTTCCAAATCCATAATTTGCTTTTTTGACTGTATAAAGTGCCGCATCTCATCTAATTCAAGCACAATCTCTCCTTTCGTTTTGGTTTATGATAATGCGCTTCGGCAAATTCTCTCACCCGGATTAGTATCATTTCGGTTTTGGTTTATGATAATGCGCTTCGGCAAATTCCCTCACCCGGATTAGTATCATTGTGTTGGCATACCCCGACAAAGCGCCAATCGTACGAAAACTTAAGCCCGCACAGTATAAGGATACGGCTTTTAGCTTTAGCGCGTCCGTTGTTATTCGTTGACCGGCAAATCGATATCCGCAATCTTGACATTTGTAACTTTGCTTACCGTCTGCCCTGTGTCCATTTCTTACTGCTTTTTCTGATTTGCATCTTATACATTCCATGTAAACAGTATATCATATCTATGCCCGTTTGTCTCGCAAATTTAGCGCTATCGAAAATTTCAAACTTTTTATTTTTTTTGATAATCATTCCCTTTTCAAAAACTTTTAGTAATAAAAATGACAGTTCTAAGTTTGCGTGATGATTTTGCTGACCGATATGACTTTTTATCACACAGATTTAGAACTCCCATAAAAATTATGTTCTCCCTATTTTTTTATTTTTCCTTTTTTTCTTTCCAAATCGCCGCTCCACCCCTACGCTATCCCGCGGATGGGAGTTTAAGAAAGCGGATTAAAAGTTTTGTTAATATAAAATTTCGCTTTCTTTTTCGTTTTTTTATTTCTTTTTCTTTTATTTTTCGGTTTCTATTTTTCTTTCTTTTTCCTTTCCGCTCTCTTCGTTCGCTTCCGCGGCGGCGTGTTCCGCAATCAGCCGTTGCAGTTCCATTTTTCTTCTCACGCGTTTTGCGATATAGTCGCAAAGTTGGACGGCGTAGCCGGCCGCGATATAATAAAAATATGTAAAAAAGCGCATCGTGAACATCAGCCAATAGGTCATATTGCCCTTTGCCGCGCCCGAGTACGCCGTCAAAAAAAGCAGTTCATATGCTCCCGCCGCTCCCGGTATCGGAACCGCCGATGCGGAAAGGTATATAAACATATACGAAACCAGCATAAAGCCGTATTCGACGCTCTCGCCCGCGCTCATAAACAAGAAATACGGTATGCTCATAACGGCGAAAAACTCCGCCGCATACAAAATCAAAAGAACCAAAAAGGTGAAAAGATTCCTGACGATACTTCTGACCGATATGCTCAAATCCTCCAAAAAACTCCACGCCGTACTCAAAGACGCCTCGTAATTTTTTATGAGTTTGACTTTGAGTCCGAATTTTAAGGCGAGAGTTATGATCCTTTTCGCCAATTTTTCATTGACCGAAAAGACGAAAAAAAGCACGGGGAAAACGCCGTTCAAAACCAATCCCGCGAGAGCCCACCATTTTATTCCCGCCGCCGCCGCGGAATTCGTTATGAAAAAAAACAAAATCAAAAGATTCCACGTCAAAGTCTTCAAAAAAACCTGAGCGAACGGTATGCTGAAAGAAACCGCCTTACTCATCTTCGCCTCGCCCAAAACCTGCGTCTGCACGCCTTGCCCTCCGTTGACAAAGGGCGTAACCGCGCTGTAAAACCGCCCGATCATCGCGGTTCTAAAAGCCAAAAGCGGACGGAAAGTCTTTTTCGTCGCGAAAATAAGCACGACGAAACGCGCGGTTTCGGAAAGCACCGCCGCGAAAAAAAGCATCAGCGCAAAAAAGAAATATTCGCCGTTCGCGCCCACCGCCGCCAAAAATTCGGAAAAACTCGCGCCCTCGCGCGACGAAAGCGAAACAAAAAAGGCGTAACCCGCGACGAAAAAACTGACTATCAAGAGAGCGGTTCTCGAAGCCTTGTTAAACGTCCATTTTTTCCCCGAATTTTTTCCGGTGATGAGAGGGATCAGTTCGTCTTTCATAACTGCCTTTCCGAATTTTTTTTGCGCTTTTTATGTATGGCGGATTAATTTTTTTGCGAATTTTTTCCGTTTTTTATGTGTGCGGATTAATTTGAAGCGTTATTTTTTTCCGTTTTTTTTGCGTATTATGAATTCTTTAATTTCCTTATAATTACGCGGTATTCGCGCAAGCCTTACCGTCGCCTTTTCAAACTCTTTCATTTTTTGCCGCGCCGCGGCGTTTATACAAGTTTTTCTATCACCCTTACGAACTCTTTCATTTCCGTTTCCGTTCCGACGGTAACTCTGATAAAATCTCCCGTTCTTTCGCCCTTGAACCGGCGCGTCAAGATCCCGTTTTTTTTCAATTCCGAAAAGAGGTATTCCCCGTCCGTCCCGTCCTTTTTGACGAACAAAAAGTTCGACGACGAATCGAGCGCGATAAAGCCGATTTTTCTCAATTCTTCTTTGGTTTTGTCGCGGATATTCATAATCCTCTCGTTAATCATATCATAATACCCCGCGTCGGCGCAAGCGGCGGCGGCTATTTTTATCGTCAAACTGTCCAGAGTATAACTGTTGAAACTGTTTTTGATGATTTTCAGCGCGTCGATCAATGGTTTTTGCCCGATCGCGTAGCCGCAGCGTATACCGGCTAAGGAATAACTTTTCGAGAAAGTGCGGACGACGAGCAGATTTTCGTATTCTTTGACGAGCGGAACGACGGAAACGCCGCTGAAATCGGCGTACGCCTCGTCGATTATGACGACGCTTTCGGGGTTTGCCTCCAAGATTTTGCGAATTCCCACGACGGGAAACAAAATCCCCGTCGGCGCGTTCGGGTTGGCTATGATGATCCCTTGCGAGCCGCCGTTTTGCGTATCTTTTTTGACGCCGCTTGTTTTTGAACCGCCGCCGTTTATGACGCATTTAGTTTTTCCGTTTTCTATACGGCATTCCGCGTTGCCGCTTATCGTTTCGCCGCTATTTATTCCGCATTTAGTTTTTCCGTTTTCTATGCCGCCGCTATTTATTCCGCTTTTCGTATTGCATTCGGCATTTCCGCTTTTCGTTTCGGCATTGTTTGTTCCGCATTCCGCGCTTTCGTTTTTCGCATTTTTATCGGTCGAAAGGCAATCGGAATTTCTCAACGCGCTTTCGCGTTCCTTGAAATTTTTCGGAATATAATCCCCGATATCGATCGTATAGTCGTCTTTCAGACTCGGCGTTCTATACGGAATTCTATACAAATCGGCGTACACGGGATAAAAACTGTACGTTATATCGGGAAATAAAACGGGTTCGCCGTCCGCGTCGAAAAATGCGGGAAAGCAAAAACCCAAAATCTCGTCGCTGCCGTTTCCGACGAAAATATTTTGCGGTTCTATACCGTATTTTTTTGCCAAAACTTCCTTCAATTCCGAGGCTTCGGGATCGGGGTACAGCCTCAGCGTCCCGAAGTCGAACGCCCGAAAAATTTCCGCGGCGCGCTCCGACGGCGGGTAGGCGTTTTCGTTGGTGTTGAGTTTGATATACCTCTTGTCCTTAGGCTGTTCGCCGGCGGTATAGGGCGTCAAGGTTTTTAGCAACTTTGAAAATCTCATATCAAAAATCCCGTTCCTTTTTTTAGAACTTGTTTTTAAAACTTGCGTATATAAAAGATTAGAAATCTGTATATAAACCGTTAATATTTTACGCGTTAAAAATTTCCGCGGCTTTCAAAGCGAAACGGCGTAATAACCGCCTTTATCCGCCGCGAATCATCAACCGACCGCCAAATAATCACACTAACCCGACCGCTAACCGCAAAATAAATAACCGCCGACCGCTAATCTTTAATTCTCAAATATTCCTTATAAATAACGTCTTTTTCGACCTTTCGGTTTTTCGCGACCGTCTTAATCGCTTCTTTCGGCGGCGCGCCCCCGTCGATCAAGGCTTGCAATTCCTCGCCCGCGGAAATCTCAAAAACGCCCGTCCGAACCTCCGCGCCGCCTACGATTACGACGAATTCGCCCTTTTCGTTTGAAACGGTTATTTCGCCCAAAACACCCTCCGTCATATCCTCGTAGATCTTCGTCATTTCGCGCATAACGTATACTTTCCGCGCGCCCAAAGAGCGGTATAAAAATTCCAAATCGTCATTGACGTCGTGCGGCGCGGAGTAAAAAATGAGCGGCAAAGAGAGTGCCTTAATTTCCGAAACCAACGCGGATCTATCCCGCGTTTTCCGCGGCAAAAAACCGATAAAAACATACCCGCCCGAAAGCCCGCTGACCGAAAAAGCGGCGGTCGCCGCGCATGCCCCGGGAACGGGAAAAACCGCGATCCCCTCCTCTCTCGCGCGCCTGACCAAGACCGCGCCGGGGTCGGAAACACAGGGCGTACCCGCGTCGGATATCAAGGCGGCGTTCAACCCCTCTTTCAACTTTTGTATAATCAATTCGGCGCGTGAATTTTCCTTTTCCTTATAATAGCCGACGAGGGGTTTTTTGATGCCCAGCCGCGACAAAAGCAGCCCCGAACGGCGCGTATCTTCGGCGGCGACCAAATCGACCTCCGAAAGCGTGTCTATACCGCGTTTTGAGATGTCGCCGAGATTGCCTATCGGCGTCGCGACGACATATAAAATTCCGTTTTTCATCCCGTTTTAAAATTCCGTTTTTTTCAATTTAGATTTTGAATTTGCTTTTTTGAATCACATAATAACATCAACCGCCGACCGTCACTAATTGCCGAATACCGCCGACCGATAACCGCCGAATAAACAACCGCTAATCACCGACCGCCAAACAATTAATCGCAGATCAATAATTAATAACCGCTTTCACTAACCGCTAATATCATACATCTTTTTAACTTCCTTAGTATACTCCCCGTTTTCATCGAAAACAACCAACGGTTCGTTGATTTTCAGTCCGGTCTTTCCCCCTCTTACGCCGCGCACGATACACACGTCCGGAGGTTTTTTCCGCGCGGGGAGAACGAGAGTCAATTCTTTCGGCTCGATCCCGTATTTCGTCATAAGATAAGTCGTTTCAAAAAGGCGCGGAGTCTTGACGACGATATAAAATTTTCCGCCGAAACGCAGCAGCCGCGCCGCCGCCGAAACGATTTCGTCAAGGGTAATTTTGTCTTCGGTTCTCGCGATACGCGCCGACTCGTTTTTGATTCCCGCCGCGCAAGCCTTTTTCCCGTAGGGCGGGTTGGTTACGACGATATCGAAACCGCCGCGCCTAAGTTCGCATAACGCCGCGTCCGCGCCGTTTTCGGCTGCTTCGTTTTTCGTTTTGCCGTTCGCTTTCGCCCCGTCTTTTATTCCGTTTTTTATTTCCGCTTTTATTCCGCCGTTTGTTCCGTTTGTTTTAGTTTTTTCGCTTTTCGTTATTCCGTCCGTTTCGTTTTTCGTTGCGTTATTTATTTGCGTTCCTTCGATTGTTCCGTTTGTTCCGGTTGTTTCAATTCCGCCGTCCGTTTCCGTTTTTTCGCTTTTCGTTATTCCGTCCGTTCCGGCGTTGTTCTTTTCGGTCAAAAAAATCTTTCTTATATCGAGATTCAGAAAGGTCAAACTGTCCGTCATACCGTTCAATTCCGCGCTTCTGACCGCCGTATCGAAAAGGGCTTCCTGTATCTCGACGCCTATAACGCGCGCGCCCGTTTTCGCGGCGATAAGCGTCCCGACGACTCCCGAACCCGATCCGAGATCAACCGCCCTGCCGCCCCGCCGCGCCGCGACGCTGTTCGCCAAAAGAACCGCGTCGGAAGTAAAGCGGTACAGTCCCGCGCTCTGAATGATTTTCAAGCCCTTATATTCCAAACTGTCAAGGCTTTCGCCCTCTTTTAAAATTCCCATAAACTACATCTTGTACCGTTGCGCTTTCAAAAAACAATTTTTATCCCGTGATTTTAAAAAAGACGGTCATTTTCTGCCGTCTTTTTATCTATCAATATCTAACACGCACCTTAACCGATCACCGACTAATAATCACCGTCTCTAACCGCTAACCGCTATTTAGTCTTTTTTAAATCCTTATAAGCCTTCTCGAATTTCTCATATTTAACTCTGTCTCTACTTCCGTCCGTGTCCTTCATAGTCAAGATTTTTCTTTGTTCGACGAAATACAAATCGTTGTCTTTTTCGGTTTTCAGCGTCGTTTTCACGATAAATCTGAGGTCGTTCGTCGGCAGTCCGTCCTCGCCCGTTTTGACGTTTATATAGTCGAATATATGATCGAGCGACAAGATGCCGTCCGATTTGCCGTCTTCGCCCGCCGGGAGCAAAGTGTCGACGTTCTTGTCGAACGGGACGTAAGTTATCATAAGGATATGATATCCGAAATTTGAAACCGCCGCGTAGACCTTATCTTCTCCGTCTTTATAATAATAGTTTCCCACGCCGTTTTTGATCCCGCCCGCGCCGTTTTCTCCGAAGAGCGAAACTCCGTGTTCGGTAAAGACGGACGACCATTGTTTGTGATTTTCATAGACGAGATAGTCCTGAGCGGCGTTGAAAGTCGTCTCCCCGTCGTCGTTTACCGCGTAGAACCACGCGTCGAAGGCTTCTATAAGGGTTTTCGCTTGTTCGGCGGCGGGCTTAGAATCTTTCAATTTTTCCGCCTCGCTCATATACTCCGTATATATTTCAAAGAAAACTTCGGAACTAAGCCCCTCTACCAAATACGCCTTGGATGTGTCCAGCGCGGCGGAAAGGATAAAGATTATTCTATGATCGTCCTTATGCTCCTCGATATATTCTTTGATATCACCGTTCGTCGTGTCCTTATCGTTCACCCATTCTTTCAGCCCCTCTATCTGCGCCTCTATCTCCGTCTTTTCGCCGTCGGAAAGCCCGAATATTTCCGCGAATTTTTCCGCGGTATAAAAGAGTTCCGTTCCGTCGTCCGGGTCATAGAAAATGTTCGACACGTTGACTGAGGCGTTTTTCGCCAATTTTGTCAATGTTTTTATGAATTCGGGGTCTTTTTCCGCTTCCGAGACGTCTTTATAGTTTTCCTTTATCAACTTGTCGACGGCGGCTTTCGTAACCGCGTCGAACGATATGACGAGATTTTTCACATAAAAATTATCGCCCGCGTTTTTGTGATAATATATATTTTGATAGGACGAATTTATCGCCGTTCTGTAATCGTCAAGGGTCTTGTAACTCTCCTTGTTTTGATTGACGATTTTTTCGATATAAGCCTCGATTTCTTCCTCCGTAACATCGTTATAACTCGTCAGCATACGCTTATATTCAAAGATCACCATACTGTCCAAAGCCTGATCGAATAGATATTTATAATCCACGTAGGCTCTTTTCAATTCGGACTCGGTCGCCGCCCAAGCGTCGCGGCGGTTTTTCTCGTCCTGCGTATCCTTATTCGCTTTCGCCTCGCTGATCCCCGTGAAGTTCAGATAGTCTTTGGGATAGTATTTCGTCAAGCCGCCGTCTTTGACCTTTTGGTTCGCCTTATAGTCGAATTCTTCTTCGGCCGCGGCGATTTTGACCTTTCTGGGCGTGAGAGTTTTCGCCTCGCCGGCGTCGTCGTCCTCTTCCTCCGTATCCTCCGCCGCCGCGTCCTCGCGCGCCTTTTGCCGCGTTTCCGCCGCCTCTAAATGCCGCTCGAAAATGCTTTCATATTGAGCGTTCGCGTTCTTGATAACCTTATCGAATTCCGCGTACGTCAAGACCGCGCCGCCGTCTTTATGATCCGCGGACGCAATCGCCGCCTCCGCGTCGCCGTAAAACTCCCTGTCCTTGACGACGGTATCTATAAATTTGTAATTCGTATCCCCGTTCCACTTGCCGTTTTCGTCCAAAACCCCCGCTTTTGCCTGCGAAAGATAGTCGATCGCATACAAGACGACGAGTTGATAGTCGCAGAGTTGGTCGAGAACATTTTCGACTTCCTCGGCGATATCGAAACCCTCGGGCAGACTTCCGTAACTGTTATAATATTGATTGACGACCTGATTGACGGTCTGGATTAGACGCAGGCGCGTTATGCTTCTCTTCGCGACGTATCCGTTGCCGGCGGTGTACGAAACCGCCGCCGCGATATTCGCGCTTCTGCGTTCCTCGTTGAGCGTCAAAAGCGCGCAAGACGAGAGCGCGAAAGACATACAAACGATCAACGCGGTTATGATAAAAATTTTTCTTTTCATTATACAGAGCCTCTCCTTAATTTTACAAAAGACGAATTATGTTCTATTCACGGCGTCCGCGCGGATTTAAAACGACTTAATTTACGCCGTTCCCGTACGCCTCTCAATCAAAAATCCGATATACGGCGAACCGTAACGCTTCCTAAACGCCGCTTTGTTTCCAAAATATTACGGTTTTTTCTTAAGAAATTTTGAAAATAAAAAGCGTTGCGCCGCAACATACCGCTATATGCCACTATAAGTGATTGATATTATACAACGTTTTTCAAATAAATGCAATTAATTTTACGGTATATTTTTTTATTTCAAAATTCATTTCTCTATTGACAACCGGCGTTTTTTTTGATATAATATTACAAAGTTATTTTTATGACCGTTCAAAAAACCTAACGGAGCCGCATTAAATCAAGGAACGTTTTAGCGATGAATACAAAAAAATCCGAACGCGAACAAAAATCATCCGCCGCCCCGGCGGGAAAGGCGGAGAGTTTTTCCGCCGCGAAAAACGGCGTTCCGCCCGTGTCGGTCTATCACGCGGGCGCAGACGCGTTGAACTTCGCGTCCGTATCAAAGCCGGACGTTTCGCCGATTCCGCCGTTTTCAAGTTTTAAATCAAAAAGCGAATACGATTCGCCTATCCCCCCTCTTTCGGGCTTTAAATCAAAAAGCGAATACGATTCGCCTATCCCCCCTCTCGCGGCGGTTCGCGCGGAGGAGTTTCGGGAGAGTTACGGCGCGATGCGTTTTTCGGGCGGTCAAAAGGGCAAGATACGCCTGCCGCCGCAAGAACGCCCATACTACGGCTCGTATGTCCGCGACGGCGGAGGGGTTATGGTCAGCGAAAAGCCCGCGGCGGTCAAACCCGTTCCGAAAATCTTTACGCTCATAAAGCATAAGCCCGTCATATATAACGAATTCGCGATAGTTTTCGCGCTTTTCGCGCTTGCCATAGGCAAAACGCTTATGATGAAAGCGGATTTCGGCGTTACGGCGGTTCAATCGATTCCCCTCCTTTTGTCGATGTATTTCGACGGGATTTCCATCGGCACGTGGAACTTGATCATTCAAGGCGTATACGTCTTCGCGGCGGTCATTTTGAGTCAAAAAATCAAACTGCGCTATCTTTTTGCGATCGGCATAACTCTATTGTATGTCTTTCTGCTCGATTTTTTCGTCGGTCTTTCGGATAAATTAGTCGTACTTTCAAGCCTGAACGACAGGATCGCTTGCTTTGCCGTCGGGTATTTTCTCTCCGCGCTGTCCGTAACCTTCTTTTTTAAGGGCAATATGCCCCTGATGCCCTTCGAAACGCTCGAAAAGGAAATCGCGGCGAAAAGAAAAGTGTCCGTCGTGTGGGTCAAAGTGGTGCTGGATTTGGTGTTTTTCGCTGCCGCAACGGGGCTTTCTTACCTGCTTTTCGGCGAAATCAAAAAAGAGGCTATCGGCGTGGGAACGCTCGTCATTATGCTGACGATGAGTTTCAGCGCGGCGGCGATAAACTTTGTCTTGAACATATTCTTTACGTTTAGAAACCTTTTCGCGAAAGTCAAAGAACCTTACGAGGACTTGGGCGGCTTCGTGGTCTACGCGGACGTTTAAAAATTTATTCGGAATTTTAAAATCGCGGGAGAAAACTTTTTCGTATAAAAGTTTTTCTCCCGTACTCTCTTTCAAAGGTTTATTGTGTTTATAGTTCCCGATAGTTGGGAATATGATCTTCGGTATAACGGAATATTTAAAAAATCTGAAGTTATAGACGGTTATCTTATAAAGAATAATATTTTCTGCGGTTATATCGGAAAAGAAAAAGATTTAGTTATACCCGAAGGAGTGACGGACGTGGCGTCATATTGGAATAATGAACAAGATTATTCTTCCTATTTTCGATATATAAAGTATCCTGTCGAAAGCGTTCGTTTCCCTTCGACGATAGATAGAATTTTATCGGAGAATATGTTTTCCCGTTCCGCAATCCGCAGTTATTATGGATATTCCTATACGAACGATTTGGTCTATAAAAATTACGAATCGTTAAAAACGGTATATGTTTCCGAAAATACGGTAATCGAATCCGGAGCGTTTACGCACGGGATAGAAATAATACGGTATTAAAATAAAAAGTAAAAAGTTTTAAACGAATATACAAAATACGAGGAAGTTTTTTATGTCCGAAACGGTAATCATAACGGGCGCGTCCGCCGGAATCGGAAAAGCCGCCGCCGAACTGTTCATTCAAAAGGGCGGTACGGTCTATAATATTTCCAGAAGTCCCTCCCCCGTCAAAGGAATTTTCAACCTTTCCGCGGACGTGAGCGACAAAAAAGCCGTCGAAAACGCGGTCAAAACCGTGTTCGCCGCCGAAGGAAAAATCGACGTTTTGATCAACTGCGCGGGTTTCGGAATCTCGGGTTCGATCGAACACACACCGGACGGCGCGGCTGAAAAACTTTTTGCCGTAAATTTTTTCGGAGCGGCATACGCGGCGCAATGCGTCATACCGTATATGCGGATGAAAAATACGGATTTAAATAATGCCTTGCCGGAATCTGTCATTCAACCGAATGAAACGACGGAAAATCTTTCTCAATCCGATATCCCGTCCAACAAAACTCTTTCTCGATCCGATATTCAACCGGACAAAAGCCTTTCCCTATCGGAATCAACAATTCAACCGAATGAAACGGCGGAAAATCTTTCTCAATCCGAATTTAAAACGCGCTCAAACGCCGCCGGCGCAAACGGATATACGGCTTCAAATAACACCTTGTCCGAATCCGGCATTCCGCCGAACAAAACTCTTTCTCAATCAAAACCGAACCTTAAAACGGGCAAAAATAAAGGCGGCATTATAATAAACGTCGGCTCCGTCGCCGGCAAACTGCCGATCCCCTTTCAAGCCTATTATTCCGCGTCGAAAGCCGCTCTTTTCGCCTTTTCGAGCGCGTTAAAGGCGGAGGTCAAGCCTTTCGGGATCCGCGTTGCATCCATTCTCCCGGGCGACGTAAAAACGAATTTCACCGCGAAACGCGAAAAATCCCCCGACGAACCGGGCTACGGCGAACGCGTCAAAAAATCCGTCGAAAAAATGGAGCGCGACGAACAAAACGGGCTTCCTCCGCGCCTCATCGCCGAACAAATCTACGCACTCTGCAAAAAAAACAATCCCCCCGCCTACGCCGTCGGCGGAAAAAGTTACGCGCTCGTCGTCCTCCTCGCAAAAATCCTGCCCGAACGGCTGATCTCATTCTTGATCGAAAAACTCTACGGCTGATTTTAAACTTAAAAAAACAATTTATTTGTATGTTTATTTGAAAATGCGGGAGAAAACTTTTTAAAAAAAGTTTTTCTCCCGCGCCCTCTTTCAAAAATTTTCAATAATTATGCCGCTAAAACGCCTTATTCCCCGCTATAAAGAGAATTTTTAACCTGATTTAAGCGATGTCAACGCCTTTTTATCACCGCGCCCTCTTTCAAAAACTTTCAATAATTATGCCGCCAAAACGCCTTATTTCCCGCTATAAAGAGAATTTTTAACCTAATTTAAGCGATGTCAACGCCTTTTTATCACCGCGCCCTCTTTCGTGTCTATGACGACGTATCCCGCCTCCTCGATTTTCTTTCTTATTTCGTCGGCGCGCGCGTAATTTTTCGCGGTTTTCGCCGTTTTTCTCTCCTCCGACAAGGCTATTATTTCTTTCGGGATATCCGCGCAAGCCGCTTCGGTTTTCGATTCGGCGGCGTTATTTTCCGCGGCCTCCGCGTTTTCTTTAAACTTCAAGCCGAAAATTTTGTCCATTTCGAGCGCGGCGGCGTATATTTCGACGCTCTTTTTTTCTTTCAGCATTTTAAACAGCACGCCGAGCGCGAGCGGTATATTGAGGTCGTCGTTCACGGCTTCTTTAAACTCCGCCATATACGCTTCGGCGGCGTTTTTTCCGGAATTTCCATTGTTACCGCCTTCGTTTTCCGTTGTCTTGCCGTTTATTTCCGTATTTCCGGAATTTATATCGTTAGTTTTATCTTTTATTCCGCTTATTTCTGCATTTTCCGAATTTCCGTCCCGGCTTTTTATTCCGTTTACTTCCGGATTTTCATTCTTGCCGTCCGCCGCCTTATGCTCCGCCAGCGATTTATACAACCTGCCCAGCGCGGTTTTCGCCGCGTCCATTCCCGAAAAGGTGAAATTCAATTTTTTCCTATAATGCGCGTTCAGGCAAAAGAATCTATAATCGAGAGCCGAATAGCCCCTCTCTTCGAGTTGCGCTATCGTGTAATTATTTTTCAAACTCTTGCTCATCTTTCCGCCGTCGACCAAAAGAAATTCGGAATGAATCCAATAGTTGACGCTTTTCGCGCCCGTCAGAGCCTCGTTTTGGGCGATTTCGTTCTCGTGGTGAATGGGGATATGATCCACGCCGCCCGTATGGATATCGAAGTGCCGCCCGAGATATTTTATACTCATCGCCGAGCATTCGATATGCCAGCCGGGATAGCCCTGCCCCCACGGGCTTGTCCACTGCATTATATGCTCCTTTTCGGCGCGTTTCCAGAGCGCGAAATCGGCGGGATTATGTTTTTCGCCGTTGACCTCGACCCTCGCCCCCGCGATTTTGTCGTTTAAATCCGCGCCGCCGAGTTTTCCGTAGCCGCCGAATTTCTCGATATCGAAGTATATCCCGTCGCCGATTTCATACGCGTAGCCCTTTCGTTGAAGCGCGGCGACATAATCGATCATATCGTTTATGTGATCGGTCGCCTTGACGATCCGTTCGGGCATATCGATATTGAGTTTTTTCATATCCTCAAAAAAAGCCTTTGAATAAAACTCCGCGATCTCATACGGCGATTTATTTTGCTCTTTCGCGCTTTTTTGCATTTTATCCTCGCCCGTGTCGCCGTCCGAGAGAAGATGTCCGACGTCGGTTATATTCATAACGCCGTCCAAACGGTAGCCGTCGAATTTCAACGCGCGGCGGAGCAAATCCATAAATATATACGTCCTGAAATTTCCGATATGGGCAAAACTGTAAACGGTCGGGCCGCAGGAATACATTCTGACGGCGCGTTCATCGATCGGCAAAAATTCTTCCTTACGCCTTGAAAGCGTGTTGTATAGTTTCATTTGAAATCCTCTTTTTTTATAACTTAATCGTATCTTGATTTTCGTATCGCTAAAAGCGTGATTGCGGCGTGATTGTATCTTGATTTTACGTTAATAAAAGCGTTATCGTATCTTGATTTTCGCATCGCTTAGAGAGTGATTGCGGCGTGATTGTATCTTGATTTTACGTTAACAAAAGCGTTATCGTGTCTTGATTTTCGTATCGCTTATAAGGCGGGGGGCTATATCCCGTCTCCCCAAAATTCCGTATCACTCCCGTCGTCTTGCATAGAGATAGAATACTTACAAGCCTCGATTCCGACGGCTTTTTCGACGTTTTCCAACCGTCCCGCGATTCTTTTAAACTCCTCGATAACGGGATCGGGCAGTTTTACCTGATCGAATATATCCCCGATTTTTTCCCCTCTTTGGCGCACGATCCTCCCGGGAACGCCCACGACGGTGGAATACGGCGGCACGTTTTTCAAAACCACGCTGTTCGCGCCGATTTTGCTCCCCCGTCCGATCGTGATCGGACCCAAAACCTTAGAACCCGAACTTATCATAACGTCGTCCTCGATTGTGGGGTGGCGTTTTCCTGTATCCTTGCCCGTACCGCCGAGCGTAACGCCCTGATAGATGACGACGTTATCGCCGATTTCGGCGGTTTCGCCGATGACGACGCCCGTTCCGTGGTCGATAAAAATTCCCCGTCCGATTTTCGCCGCGGGGTGGATCTCGATTCCCGTTCTGCGGCGCGCTCTTTGGCTGATTATGCGGGCGAGCAGTTTCAATTTTTTTCCGTACAAAAAGTGCGCGATCCGATATGCCGCGATCGCCCGAAAACCCGAATAGGTCAGGAGAACTTCGAGTTTATTTCTCGCCGCGGGGTCTTTTTCGACGACGGCGTTTAGGTCGGCTTTAAAATTTTTAAACATATTTTTTATTTTCTCCGAAAGGCTTTAGATGCTTTTTTATGGAATTCTATGCGCCGTTTCCCGATTTTATGAATTTCCTTATTTTCAATTTTAGAATACTTAAAAACATTTTTTATTTATTTTTTTTAGTATTCCTGATATTCTATAAATTACCTTTTCCTAATCCGCAATACTTAAAAACGTTTTTCTTGACCTTTCTTATAACTTTTTCATAGTATTACGGATTTTATTTTTCTCCGCTTTATAATACTTAAAAAAAATTATCGTTTTGTCTTTTAACGGCATTTTTTAGTATTCCGGATATTCTACGAATTACTTTTTTATTTCGGAATACTTAAAAACGTTTTTTCGTTTCCCGCAAATCTTTTTTCACGGCGTTCCGTTTTCTCAAAAATAGTCCTTATCAAAAAAATCTTTCAAAGGCATTCCCACGCCGTCGCAAAGTTGTTTGATAATATAAACGGTCGGACATTTCGTCCTTCCGGCAAGGAATTCATAAACCGTCGACGCGTTGACGCCCGAAGTCTTGGTCAACGCCGAAACGCTCAAATTGTTTTCGTTGCAAATTTCCAAAATCCGCCTTGCGACGGCACGTTCGATCGTCATTTTCTTTACCTCGTTTGTGATTTTGATTCGGAAGAGTCCGCGGCGAACCGCAAAACCGCTTCCTTGCCTTACCTTTTATATTTTGGATCCGGAAAGTCCGCGCCGCGCGAACTTTGTTCCGCCGCCTTACCCTTTATATTTTGATTCGGAAAAGTCCGCGTAAATCTTAACCGCTATATTTTAAAAGCGAAATAGCATAAAAGCGTCTTTTTACCTTTTTCGGTCCGACTTTATAAAATCGAATTCTTATTTTCTTGCAGTTTTCTGCAATTATACACCAAAAACGGTTGCCGTGTCAATTATTAATCGGAAATATCTAAAAAAATCCTTTTAAACGGCCGATAAATATAAAAAACTCCCGAAAAAATAATCTCCGCCGGCGGTGATACCTCGCAAAAAAAACGCCGCCCCTCGCCGCGGCGTAATACCGCTCCGAAAATTCCCGTCCGCGGAGATGGATATAAGGGGTGCGGCGGCCGCTTTTGAATAACGCTCAAAAATATTCGTTCCCCTTTTTTAACCCTAATTTTCTGAAAAATAAATTAAATTGACCATTGACAAACATATAAATAGGTGCTATAATATATTCATAACATATCGGGCTTGCCGCAAACGGGAGCAAGTCCTAAAAAAAGGGGATACGCTATGAGGAAACTTTTCGGATTTATTTTAGGCTTCGCCTTGTCGCTGGTCGGAGTCGTCGTTTGGGTTTTATTGGAGGCCTTTTTGGGCTTAATCGCCAGCGCAACGGCATATTTGATCGCGCTTTTGTTTTTCGCGGGTTATAAACTCGTCGTTCGCGAAACGGAATTAAAGGGCGCGGTCTTGCTCGCGGGGCTGGTCGTATTTTTCGATATCGTTCTAATCAACCTTTTATACCTGCTCTCAGATTCCGTCGCCGCCGGAATGCCGATACCCGCGCTGCTCGCCGAGCCGGAATATCTTTACGGCACAATCCTCTATATCGTTCTTGACTTTACATTCGGCGCGATGGGCATATTCGGATTTTTCTCAAAGGCAAAAAGAGACGGCATCGCGGCGCAAAAAAGAGCGGAACTGCGGACGGAACTCGTCGCTAAAAACGGCGGAAATCCGAATATCGCGTCCGTTCCCCAAGCGGGCTTGTCCTCCGCGCAACTTGCGGCGAGAGAGGAATTTTATAACCGTAAGAAATAGAAATCTGAATTTATGAAACGAAACGACGCGCTTTCGATAATTTCAACGCGCGTTATATTTAGAATCCGTACGGAACTTACATTTTGATTTTGCGGCGCGGCGGCGATATTTCAAAACATAAACAAACTTGCGGCGTTCGATATCGGCATAAAAAAACTTTCGGCTTGATTTTGCGGCGCGGCGGCGATATTTCAAAGCCTAAACAAACTTGTGGCGTTCGATTCCAAAAAAAATAAAAATGGGTATTGACACTCCGCGGATTATGGAGTATAATATACATACTTAGGAAAGGTCTTGAAAGGTATAAACACAATAAAAATATATTCGGAGCGGTAAATTTATGAAAACAAAAACTATTTTGAAAACAAATCTCCCTCCCGACGCCGCAAAAAGTATCGCGGCCGGCGTTTTGGAGGACAACGGCTACAAATTCACTCTTTTTAGAAACCAAAAGGTTTGGAGACACAATCTGGGCTTGGTGTTCCCCCAACTTTTTACAATAACCGCCGAAAACGGCAATCTCGTCGTCGAGAGTTGGGCTTCGAATTTCATCATTCCCGGGATCTATTTCGGCGAATCGGGGCTTGCGTCCATATGGAATTTCCTTCCGAAAATCTCGATGAAAGAGGTTTTGGTCGAAATCGCGGACGCGGTTTTGGCAAAAGGCGCGAAACCGCGCGGATATTTTCCGAAAGGTGAGGAATAATAGCGGCATTTTGCGGACGAATCGACCGCATATTACGCGAATCTTACGGTAACTCAACCGCATATTATGCGGATTTAACCGTAATTCGACCGCATATTGCGCGGATTTAACCGTAATTCAATATCATATAATTTGGCATACAATGATTAAGATTTCGACAAAATTTAACGCGGCTTCTTTGCGCGAACTAAAAAAACAACAAAGGTCAATCCTTATCGCGGGTGCGTTTTGCGCCTCTTTCGGCGTTGTCGGCGGAGTCGCGCTCGCGCTCATTATCAAGCCTATTTTTTTGATACTTTTAATCGGCTCGGCGGTGATTTTTTTTACCGCCTTGTTTTTTTGCCGCTATATCGCGTCCTCCGCGAAAAAAAGCGCGGACGTATACCTCTTCATTACCTTTGACAAAAACACGGTCAAAATCGAAAAAAACGACCCTTCCCTCCTCACGCCCGCGGCGGCTGTCTCCTACCCTCTCGAAACCTGCTCGGTGTCCGCCTTCCCGGACGGGAATTATCGCTTGACCGCGGAGGACGGCAAAAACTACTCTTTCAACGCGGACGGATTTATTGCGGGTTCGCCGAACGACTTGGCGGAATTGCTCAAAAACCAAACTCAAAACTAAATTACTTTGCTTTTATTATTTTTTGTTTTTTATTTTATTTAAAAAATACGTGAAAAACCTTCAATAATTTTATAGAAAATAACTCTACTTCTTTAAAAAATACGGGGGAAAACTTTTTGTAAAAAGTTTTCCCCCGTACCCTCTTTCAAAAACTTTCGGTAAATTTGAAACGCTTCTTTTATATCGTTTCCTTTTTTAAAAAACTTTCGGTAATTCTATAACATACGGCATTAATTAACCACTGACCGCTAACCGCCGATCACCGACCGCTATATATATCGGTTTAAGAGCCGCGCTTAGCCTTATACGCGTTTTTCTTTCCATATTTTCAAAGTTATGTATTTCGCGGCGAACGCGATCAAGATTCCGATTATAAGTCCCGCGAGTACGTCCGTCGGGTAGTGTACAAAGAGATACAATCTCGACAACGCGACAAAGCATGCGATCACGACCGCGGGGATTCCGAACCGCTTGTCAAACAACAGCACCGTTACCGCAAAGGCGAAAAAACCGGCGGTATGCCCCGACGGAAAAGAATAATCGGACGGCTTTTCGATCAGCAGCCCAACCTCCGACGCGTCATACGGGCGTGTCCGCGCAAAAAGCGGTTTCATCGCAACGTTGACGACGAGAAGTTCCAAAAGCATCGCGATTCCGATAGCGACGCCGATTTTACGTGTCTTTTTAAAGCAAAGCAGGACGATCACGCAGACGACGTAGACTAACGCGCCGTCGCCCAATTTCGTGATATACGGCATCGCGGTGTCCAAAAACGCGCTTTGAAAAACCTCTTGAATCCACCTCAAAATCCCTAACTCGAACTCGTTCAAACTTGTAAAAATCTCTGTCATAACTCGTCATCTCCGGTAATTTAATTAATTTTTAATATGTTTTTTCCTAATAAGTATGTATTTCAATCTCAAACGGCTTTAACCGCCGGCCGCCAGCAATCAATCACCGACCGCTAACCGCCGTTTATTAACCGCCGACCGCTAATCACTAATCGCTAATCACTGTTTATCGACCGCCGACCACTGCTTATCAACCACTAATCACTGACAACTAATCACCGACCGCTAACCGCTGACCGCCGTCTATCAACCGCCGCCGATCGCTAATTCCCCAATTTTTCCCCGCAAGCACGGCAAAATTTATCTTTCGCGGCATTTTTCTCCCCGCAATTTCCGCAGATTTTAAAAAGTTCCGCGCCGCAAACCGTACAAAACCTTGCGCCGCCCGAACAAACCTCTCCGCATTGCGCGCAAACGACCGCGCCGCCGCTTTCCGAAATCCCTTCCGCCGCCGCGGACGTAAAATTTTTCACCGCGGGTCTGATTCTCTCGCTGTACTCGTTGACAATGGGCGCGTTTTCTCTCATTACATACGCCGTGATCGCCCCCCGTTTCGCGATGAGAAGCAGCGCGCCGCCGATCGCCGTCATCGGGAAACTGATAAACGACAGCCAAAAAAATTCCGGCTGACCAAACGACATAACGCCCATCGAGCCTGCAAAATCAACGAAAAACACGACGTCCAGCACCAACCCCAAGGCGAGCAAAAACGCTCCGACGATAGTCAAAATCTTTTTTATTCTTAAATGTTTTTGTTTTTCATACTCATTCATGCGTCCGTCCTCCGTTTCCGCGGCATTTTTTGCCGAATTTTTTATTTATGAATTCAATTTTTTTATTTCCGCGTTTCATAGTTTTATAATACCGGAATGCCGAATGTTCGCGGAATTTTCCGTCTTTCTACGCGTTTGCCGAATTTTTATATTAATTAAACTTTTAATCCGTACACGGTACCGCTATATTATCCAATCGAATTATTAAGCGCACAGTCTAATTTGCGTTCAAAATCAATCGGCGATATATCGATATAAGGTATTTTGAACTTCGCTAAAATTGTTGCGAATTTTTTATATCCATTTTCGACTCGTAACTCTACCCATTCCGCGCCTAACTTATCCGCTTGATTTTTATTTTGTTGAGATAATGAGTCGGCGACAAAAACGTTAGCTTCTCTTGCAAATAATGCATCGGCGCTTTCAGGATTTCCTTGCCCCATTAGTTTGACTTCACATCTTTTTTTATCTCCATTTGATAAAATTAAATAAAAATCGACCTCTCTGTCTACGTCTTTAGTTTTATCTTTTCTAAAATGTTTTGCATCGTAATATTTTTCATCGACACTATACAAATCGCATAATGTTTTCATTAGAACTTTTTCACAAGTTTTACCGGCCGTACTCCATAAGCCGCCTCTTAACGCTGCTCTTTTTACCGCTAATGTATTTATAACTATTAAAGTTTCATTTATAGTAAGCGCGACCGAAACACCTTTAAATTCTAATGTTAACGTTAGCGCCAAGTCTTCTTCCTCATCGATGAACTTATCCACTAAACTATACAAACTATCAAAATGTTCGTTTGCCGAATCAATAACAATCTTTTTGTTAGAGGTTCTATACATATTTGTAATAGTTTTTTCGTTTAAGCCGCTGTTGATAGTAATTTCTTTTTTTGAAAGCCCTTCTTTTTTAATAAATTCTTTTTTGTACCAATCCGTTATGTCCTTATTTCTAAACTTAGCGTCAATAATTTTCTTGAAAAAATCAATTACAAACTGTAAAAACTCAGCGTTTATCAAATTGACTATCTCAATGCGATAATCTTCTCCTTTAATGACTTTTTTGACTATGTTCTTTATTAACGTGTCCGTAAGCGTCATGTTATTCTCCTTGTTTTGCCTTGAATTCATCTAATGTCATAAATTTTGTATGATTTTCTTCCAATAAACTTTCAACATCCAAAAAACTTTTCATATATTCAAAATATTTAGGTTCTTTTTCCGTTAAAAAAAATTTTCTATCCATAGATTTTGCAGTTCTGCCAAGCGTACCGCTGCCGGCAAACGGGTCAAATATTAAATCTCCTTTATACGAATAATATTCTATGACTTTTTGACACAACTCAATAGGGAATATAGCGGAATGTACTTTGTCAGATTTTGGACAAATTTTCCACACGTTAGTCGTAAAAAAGCCGTCGCTTACTTTGCTTGATTTTATTGTATCATTATCGTACTGATGGATGTTCCAATCTAATAGTTTATCTGTTTTTTTTCTGTAAACCATTAAATATTCGGTAACACTGTTTGGCTTATATGCAAGCGGCTTTCTGTGTTGTTGAAAACCGCCGATACGGTTTTTAACGCTATACTCGGGCTTTTCCCAAACTATGTCGTCGATAAATTCCCAACCTTGCTTAATTAAAATCGTATGTAAATCAAAAGGTATAGGATATCTTTTACTTGAATGGGTCCTACTAATTCTTGGTACGATAACCGGCGAGGTATTAACGATTAAAAATCTCCCCTCCTTTGTGGTGCGGTAAACTTCTTTAAAGACCGTCTCCAAAAAAGACAAGTAGGCTTCGTAACTTTCATAAGTTGAATAATCTCGCGCGTTATAATACGGAGGCGAGGTAAAAGTTAAATGAAAACTTTCTTCTTTAATTGTTTTCAAAACATCTTTAACATCGCCTAATACAATTACGTCTTTTAATTGTTCAGGGACAAAACTATGCGGTTTAGTATTCTTATCCGTTTTTTGTGCATAATATTCCTTAGAAATAACGGCTTTAATCATTTCGTTTTCGTGGTTAATAAGCAATTTTAGCGTTTCGTCAATCAATCGTTCACCCTTAAATATTAACAATGCTCTTATCGCTTGACATGCTATTTTGGGGTCATTGTCTGATAACACTCTAATAAAAAATGGGATATTTTTTTTGTTTCTTTGTCTTCCGATTGCAGATACGGCTTCTCGTCTTACAATAGAGCTTGTATCGTTTTCATAAATTTCAATAAATTTTTGAATATATATATCATTTTTAATTTTAGCCAAGTTTTTTATTGCTAAAACTCTAACCTCAGGAGAAAAATGGGTTAGCAAGCCGACGATAGGCGAAGCGTCAAAATCAACGGAAATATGCCCTATTTTTTCTAAAATTGAAGTTATGTATGCAATATTTGAGTTGTCTAAACCATTTAAACTTAAACTAATTTCTTCTTTCATTATCGCTGTTCCTTTCATGGTCGTTACTTTAAGGAGGGTTCTAAATTTTCGTGCTAAAAAGCGTTACCGGTTGCTTTATTTATCACGAATTTTTAAAACTCCCACTTTAAGTATACTCGTTACACTTTCAAATCCAACAAGTCGAATTTGAAAGTGTAACGAGTATACTTCTTGAATTCGTTCTTTATCGCATTTCAAAATTTGCATTTATACTAATTAAATTTCTAAGCGGCTTTAAATCAAGCGTACGTTTGATTTAAAAGTTTAACCGTTATTATTTTACCTATTTTTAGACGGAATATAAATTTTATCTTTTTCATACGAAATTAAAGGTTTTTTTGCGGATTTTTTATTGGACTACAATATTTCCAAATTCTTTTTATACGCCTTTCTAAACTCCGCGCCCGCCGTAAGCGCGTCTTTTATCTCCAACGAACAATCGCTCTCCGACTCCGTTTTCATAATCACGCTGTCCCCCAAGACGTCGCAATTCACGCCCGTGATAAGCCCGCTCATCGTGCGGTCAAAACTCTCCGCGATTCTCAAAATCACGCCGAGTTTTTTCACCGCGTCGAGGTCTTCGTCCGTCAAAAGCGAACGGTAATGCTCGAACGACGGCTCTATATTGTCCGCCTTTCTGTGGAGCGACGCGACGTACGCCGCCATAACCAAATCCTTATGAGAGATTCCGTTCAGCCCGCTGTGGAGTATTATATATTCGGTGTGCATATGGTGGTCGTAATACTTGATCAGCGACCCCGCGTCGTGAAGCAGCGCGGCCGTCCTCAAAACCTTTACGTACAGACGCGGCAGTTTATGCAGCACTTTCAATTGCTTAAAAAGTTGCACGGAGAGGCTGTAAACGTGTTCGGCGTGCGGTATATTCATACTGAAATTGCGCAAAAGCGTATTTATACTATATCCCAAAATGTCCGAAATAGGCTTATCCGCCGTCGTCGGCACGGTATAGCGGAACATCGCGCCTTCGCGAAGCCCCCGTCCGCTGATTATGATATTTTTGAAAGAAGCGTAGTCCTTGACGGCGTTGACCGCCGCCAGCGCGCTCGGAAAAATATCGGCGCGTGAGCCGGACAGCCCCTTGATTTTCGACGCTCCGTCTAAGTCGATCGTTTTGATCGTGTCAAAAATCGCCTCGAATTCGCTTTCGGCGACGTGGTAATTGTGTGAAGTTTGGAGGGGATATTTCTTGACTTTCCTCGCGATTCTCCCCAGATTTCTGAACGAACCGCCCACGCCCACGAACTGCGTGTCGGGGTCGATTTCTTTGAGCCATTCGATTTTTTGGAGATGTCCGTACACGATTTCCTCGATTTTTACGACCTTTTCCTCGGGGCTTATGCTTTCGTTTTTGACCATATCCGTCAATGTGATCGCGCCGAAGGGCAGAGTGGTATGCTGTAAAAGGTGTTTTCTGTTATAATAAATCAGTTGGATGCTTCCGCCGCCTATGTCCATAATAAGCCCTTTGGGAACCTCCAACGTGTTTATGACGCCGTTATATATCAAAATCGATTCTTCCTCTTCGGAGAGAACTTTGACTCTGATTCCGCACGTAACGGCGATCTCGTCTATAAAACTTCTTTGATTTTTGGCGCGTCTGACGGCGGCGGTGGCGTAAGCCAAGACCTTTGTGATTTTGTTTGCGTCGCAAAGACGTTTAAACATTTTGAGAGTTTTTATCGTCGCGGCGATTCTGGACGGTTTTAAAAACCCGTCCGTTTCCATATCCTGCGCCAAGCGCACGGACTCTTTCAGTTCGTCGAAAACCGTAAAATAGCCTCCGTCTAAAATGTTGACCAAAAGAAGGCGGGCGGTGTTCGAGCCCAAATCTATTATCGCAATTTTTTCCATGTAAGTATTCTTCCCGTCCTGTTGAAATTGTTGTTTTTTTTAAAAAAATAATTGCCCTTTTCGCTTCGTATCCGCTTTTTATTGCGGATTTATCGCTCTTTCGCGTTTTTCGGCGTTTACATTACCGTTTTCGCTTTTTCACGTTACAGTTTCCGTGCTTTTCGGCGATTGCGTTTCCGCTTTCGCGTTACGGTTTCCGCGTTTTTCGGCGTTTGCGTTGCCGTTTCCGCGTTATCGTTTTCGTATTTTTCGGCGATTGCGTTTCCGCTTTCGCGTTTTAACGGGCTGAGCGAACCTTTATTATTATCCGCTATTCCCCTCCGCGTGAGGCGGTTAAGAGGGCGGGGCGAACCTTATATTCCGCCGGCAGAAAACTCCGCGTAAAAAGGTTTCGGATTTATATATAGTATGTTATATAATTCCACGCGTTTATATATAGTATGCTATATAATTCCCGCTCTTTTAGAACTTTCCGTCAAAGCGGTCAAGCAAATCCTCTCGGTTTGCCGCGGCAACGAAACGGCTTAATTCTAATTCTAACCCATTATTGATTTTAATATGTAGTATTATAACACAAAAAAATCGTTTTGCATAGACGTTTTTGACAAAAAAAGTAGTTTTTTTTATTTTTTTCTTATGCCGAAAGCCTCAAAAACCGTTTATAATGAAAAAACTGCCCCATTTGTAAATTTTTATTCCTAAATTTCAGGAGACATATTATGAAAACCGTCCGCTCAAAACTCATAATTTTCACCGCCGCCGTCGCGCTCGTCGTCGCCGCCGCGGGAATAGGTCTGTCTTTAAGGGGAGTTTTCGCAAGTTCGGGTTCCGTTTTTCCGCCCGCCGAGAGCGGAGAAGCCGCCGAAACGCCCCCGGTTCCGCCCGCGCCCGACAAACCGGAGGAGATAATCAAAAACGAATATCCCGTCCCGACCGAAAAAACCGTCTACGGAAGTCTAAACCGCGTCGGAAGTTCCGAAAGCGACGAAATTCTCCAAAGCCACTCCGTCGGCAACAGTCTGTATTTACTTTTCCGTTCGGAAAAAAACGACCGCGACTCGGGCGGTTTCGGGGTCAACGCCGCCAAGATAGACAAAAGCGGCGCGGTCGTATCCTCCGTCTTTTTGGGCGGCGGAAAATTCCTCGCGTCCAAGCCCGTTTGGAACGGAATCGCGGTATGCCTTTCGGGCGGCGAAACCAAAAACACCCTTATTTTTATGGATTTTAACCTTAAAATATCCGCGGAAAAATCCGCGCCGCCCTCCGATAAGCCCCTGCTCTATTTTTATAAAGACAGGCTGTTCTATATTGCCGCGCGCGACGGAATTTTGAGCCTGACGGCGTTCGGCGAAGACTTTTCGGCAGCGGTTCGATCAACCTCATTCGCCGCGGCTCAACCCAACTATACGACCGCGGCGCAACCGATCTCATTCGGTACAATTCAATCAAACCGTTCAAACGCCGCGCAATCAATCCCGTTCGGCACAATTCCGCCGAACCGTTTAACCTCAACTCAATCAATCCCGTTCGATATAATTCCGTTCGATACAATTCCGCCGAACCGTTTAAACGCCGCGCAATCAATCCCGTTCGGTACAATTCAATCAAACCTTTCGGCATCAACTCAACCGGCCTCGCCCGTCTCGGCTCAATCAAGCGTTTCCGTCCCGGCGGATTGCTCCGTCCTATCGGCGTTCGGCGCGTCCGATTTGAAAATAATTTTGACTTCGGCGGCGGCTTTTTATGTCTATTCCTACGCGGACGGAAGTCTGTCAAAAATTTCGGAGGGCATAGGCGGCGCGGAAACCGTCATTCCGAAAAAAGACGGCTACGCGATTATCGGCAAAAACAGCGGAATTATAAGGCTCTACGACGCGAACTTTGTCAAAACGGGCGAAAAAATCCTCGACGGTTCGATAACGGGGATCGAAAAAACCGTGTTCGGCTGCGTCGTAACATCGAAAACGGAGAGCGGCTCGGCGGTTTTCTTTTTGTGTCCGCATTTCGACGTCTTGCTGACAAAACGTTTTTCCGAAAACCTCACCGTAAAAAACGCGGGCGGCTCTCCCGTATTTTTTTCGATATCGGACGACCGCCTAAACTTATATACCCTATCCGACTTTGAAATCGGCCGTTTTCTCACCGCCGCCGTAAATTCCCCGTCCTCCGTCGACATAACAAACGGATTTCTAAACGACCCGGCAAACGGAAATATAATTATCACCCTCAACGCAAGCCGCATATCGCCGCTCTCCTCCTACGGAAAAAACGACGTTTTTATACTTATGCTATGACGACTCCCGAAAAAGACAGTTCTAAGTTTGTGTGATGATTTTGCTTGACCGGTATGACTTTTTATCACACAGATTTAGAACTCCCCCGAAAAATATAGCGGCTAAACTTTTAAATCAATTCTATGCCCGATTAAAAAGTTTAACCGCCATAATTTCAATTCAAAAACAAAAAACGCTTGCATAATGCGTATCGTTTGTGATATAATCATACCGTATCCGTTAAACTTCTAATCGGTACAACGTTTATAATACTAAAAACAACATCTTGCAATACTAAAAAACGCGTTTGATTTATAAACAACTCTCAGGCAATGCCGCCCATATCGGCTTGCCGAAAAATACGGGGGTGTTTTGGATTCGACAGGCGTGTCAGAACGGACAAAAAGCATACCGCAGGTTACGTCTGCGATACCAACGTAAAATTAAATTTAAACGCTAAAACGAATAAAGTTGCCAAAGCTCCGGCTTTCGCGCTTGCCGCTTAATTTAATTTAAGCTGTCGGACCGTCCCCTCCGGCGGAGACGTATCCGGCATCAAATAAGCCCGGCTACTTTTTTGCGAAAAGGATGTATCGCAAAAAGGACTTTTCATCCTATAAGGCTTCCGCCGTCCTGCCGACCGGGCGGAGGGAGCAACCTAAAACCAAATCGGCTAAGTATGTAGAAAGTGTCCGCTTTACCCGTTTGAACAGGGGTTCGATTCCCCTCATCTCCACCAAAATCAACGATATCCGAATAAAAAACGCGATATATCTTCCATCATAAAACGCGTTTTTTTCGCGATTTTCACGGGATAACCGGCTTTAATTTGTATGGTCAAGCCGCGTTTATACGCTTATAGAATTTATACCGTATTCACCGCGGAAAGAGACGGCGGAAAGCGTTCGTTTAATCAAACGCCAAATACGGCGGTGAAATTTATCGTTTTACGATATAGCGGGAGCATAAATTATGGAAGAAATGAAAACCGGTTCGCAAAAAATTTTTGAAAACTTGACGAAAGAAGAACGCAAACTCTTGCTTCGTGAGTTTAATAAAGGCGTCGGATTCCGTTATAAAATTTTTCGATGGAGCGGAATCGGATTGCTTTTTCCCGCAATTATCAGCGGCGGATTTTCAATTTATTATATGATAAACATTTTATTCGCGCAAATTGTTCCGTTTCAACTTTATATATGCGCCGCAGTTTTTACGCTTGGCTGTATCGGCTCGATGTTATTAACGCGGCAATATTATAATAGATTTCTCATATGGTTTGGAGAGCGCAAAAAACATTATCACCCGCCGCGGAAACCGTAACATAATCCGGTTATATAACGATTTAAACCCCGCGCGTACACCGTCTAAAAAAGAGGAATAAAACTATGGGTTCGTGGAGAGATTCCGCGTCGAAAACGACGCAAAAAGAATTGGACGGCTTGTTTGATTTTCAATTAAAAGCCGCCGTTTCTCTGCTTCAAAAAAACAAGGAGTTCTATCCGATCGCCGCATCCGCCGCCGGCAAGGACGTCTCCCCCGTCGCCTTCTACGACGGAAACGAATACCCCGAAAGCCTCGCGGTCATCGACGGGCTGAAAAAGGCTCTAAAAGCGCAAAAACACACGATAAACGCCGCCGCAATCGCCTTTGACGTTCTCGTTTCGCAAAACGGAAAAAAATCGAACGCTGTCTGCGTGGATTTGGAACACAAGGACGGGATTTGTTTTCGGCTCGTTACGCCGTATGAATTCGGCGGACTTTTCAAAAAACGCGTAACTCTCGGGAAAACCCAAATGCAAAAATGCGAAAAATTTATTTGGCGGTGATTGCGCCGAAATATAAAACCGTATTTGTTTGAATTTTTTATCGCTTGTCTTATTCAATTTTCAACGCGTATTTTATCGGATTTCCGACGTATAATTTATTGAATTGCTTATGTATATTTTATCAAACTTCCGATACAAACTTTAATGATATTGAAACGCATATTTTACCGAACTTTTAATGCCTTATTTTTAAACTTCTAATGCGCATTTTGTAGGACTTTAAATGCGTAATTTGTCGGCTTTTCAATGCGTATTTTATCGAACTTCCGATGCGTATTTTGTCGGCTTTTCAATGCGTATTTTATCGAACTTCTAATGCGTATTTTGTTGAACTTTCAATGCGTATTTTATCGGAATTCTAATGCGCATTTTGTGAAATACACGCCGCATTTTACACGTTTTCACATATCGCCGACCGCTAAATAATCACCCCCGCCGACCCCTAATCACTAACCGCTAACCGCTAAACAACCGCCGCCCGCTATGCCGTCGTTTCGTCTATTCTCTCAAACACCCGATCGGGATGACATACACGCCGTCCATCCTTCGGTACGCGTATCCCACGGCGGTTATAACCGCCAAAAAAGACGGTTCGTTCATTGTTTCGGCGTCAATTTTCTCTTTCAAGGCGCGAAGGCGCGCCGCGCCGGCTTCGATATTTTCGTCGCCGCCGAGTTTGATTTCCGCCGCGCCCCATTTCCCGTTTCCGAGGTGAACGACCGCGTCGGTTTCGAGTCCGCCCGAATCTCTGTAATTAAAAATTTTCCCGTCAAAACTCTCCGCGTACACCCGAAGGTCGCGAATGCACATCGTCTCAAAGAGCAGTCCGAACGTATTCAAGTCTTCCATCAAATCGTTCGGCGAGGCCGAGAGGGCGGCGGCGGCGATCGACGGGTCTACGAACTGTCTTGTACTCGTGGTACGCAGGACGGTTTTTGAACGAAGTTTCGGCGACCATGCTTCCACGTCTTCGATTACGAACAACTTTTTGAAAGCGTTCAGGTATGAATCGAGCGTTCTTATATCCAAAACCGCATCGTTTGCTTCGATATCGCCTTGTATTGTCGACAATTTTGCGGGCGCGGATATATTTCTCGCATAGGCGCGGAGGATTGCCTTTGCGCGCGCGGGGTTTCTTTTGATCCCGTCCACTTCCGCGATATCGGTTTCCACGAGTGATTCGACATAATCGGGGGCCGCTTTAAGGGCGATTTTTTTGTCTTTATCCAAGACGGCTTGCGGCCAGCCTCCGCGGCATAAAATATACGCGATATTAAAAAGACCGTTTTTGTCCTCTCCCGAAATTCTATCGGGGCGGTCGAAAAGACCGCTCAAAGACACTTCGCCCGTTGATTCTTTTGATTCCCAAAGTGTCATCGGGCGCATAACGACTTTTTTCATACGTCCCGTTCCGCTGTGCCTGCCGTTATTTTCCAATGGTTTTGCCGATCCGGTCAGAATATATTGACCGCGTTCGCCGGTTTCGTCGACACTTGCGCGGATATAGTCCCATATATCGGGGATTTTTTGCCATTCGTCGAACATCAGCGGTTTTTCTCCGCTCAACAGCCCCTCGTCGCCGACGTCCGAAAACAACTTATACCGCTTAAAAGTTATAGGTTTTTGCAATTCTACGACTGTTTTTGCGAATCTTTTCGACGTGGTTGACTTGCCGCACCATTTCGGGCCTTCGACGACGACGCAGCCCGCCGCGCGCAGCGCGCCGGCGATAGATACATCTATTAAACGGTTCAAATATCTCTTCATTCTTTATAACCCTCCGCGTCGTTTTTTTTGGCAGACTTTTTGCGGTCAAGTCTATTATAATCGATTTTTTATGCGTTGTCAATCGGAATGCGTAATTTGTTGCAATTTCAATGCGTAATTTATCGGACTTTCAATGCGTATTTTATCGAACTTCTAATGCGTATTTTGTTGAACTTCTAATGCGTATTTTATTGAACTTTCAATGCGTATTTTATCGGAATTCTAATGCGTAATTTATTGAACTTTCAATGCGTAATTTATCGGAATTTTAATGCGCATTTTGTGAAATACACGCCGCATTTTAAACGTTTTTGCATAGCATCAACCGTTAAAATAACTACCTCTCTGACCACCGATCACCGATCACTAAATAACCGCCGACCACTAATCCCGGACCACCGATCACTAAATAACCGCCGATCACCGACCGCCGTCCCCTAAATAACACAAACAAAGGAGTTCTATTATGACGACAAAAAAATCTAAAAACCGCGCGAAAGTTTTTCTCATTATTCTCGCCGTTCTCGTTTTGGCGGCGGGTATTTTGACGCCTCTCGTTATGTTTCCCGTCGGCGATATGTACGACACGCTTTCCCCCGTCCGTTTAAGCGTTCCGAAAGGCGCGCTGCCCGACGACGGTTTTTTAAAGGCATACGGCAAGCATATCATCGACAAGGACGGAAACGCGGTCAATCTCCGCGGGATAAACGCGGGCGGCTATCTCATTCACGAGCCGTGGATGAGCAATATTATTTTCAGCGATCAACTGTCTATGCAGGCGGCGCTCCGCCATCGTTTCGGCAATTCGGACACGGCGCGGCTTTTCGACGCTTATCAATCCTCGTGGTGGAGTGAAAGCGATTTTGACAATATCGCGGCGATGGGTATGAACGTGATACGCTTACCGTTCGCGTATTTCAATCTTGCCGAACCGCCCTATGAACGCTATGATTTCACGCTTTTGGAGAATTTTGTCGCGGAATGCGCGAAGCGTGAAATCTACGTGATTTTGGACTTACACGGCGCTTACGGCTCACAAAACGGCGAACATCATTCGGGCGACGCGGGGAGCGTCGAACTTTTCGGAAACGAAGAAAACGAGGCGAAGACGATTGATCTTTGGGTTCAAGCCGCGGAACGTTTTAAGGACGAGCCGTGGGTGGCGGGCTACGACGTTTTGAACGAACCTGAGGGCGAAACGGGCTTGACCAACGAGGTTCAATGGAAATTTTTCAAAAGGGCGCACGATGCGATCCGCGCCGTCGACGCGCGGCACATTCTTTTTTTGAACGCGTGCTGGGAGGCTTGGGATATGCCGGATCCGAAAAAATACGGCTATGAAAACGTCGTCTATGAATATCACGCATACCAAAGGCTGCGTCCCGACAGTCTTGCCGTCCACAAACTGTTTGATTTTTATAAAATGGCGGCGGTTGAGTTTTTGAATTACGACGTCCCTCTTTTTATGGGTGAATTCAGTTTTTTCAACAACCCCGACAGTTGGCGTTATTCTCTCAACCTCTACAACAAAAAAGGTTACGGCTGGGCGATGTGGACGTATAAAATCATCGGGCACGGCGGCAACAGTTGGGGGCTTTACACCTGCGATCCGCCGAAAATCGACGTTGAAACGGCGGGTTACGACGAAATTTTAGCGGCGTTTTCGAGCCTTAGCACCGACTCTTTCGAAGCAAACCGATGGCTGATCGATATCGTATCCAAATACGCGGTACAATAAAAAAAGCCGCGGTATAATAACGTATACCCATTTCCGAACATACGCGGTATAATAACGTATTCCCTTTCCGGCATACGCGGTATAATAACGTATTCCCATTTCCGATATACGCGGCATAATAACGTATTCCATTCCCGACATACGCGGTATAATAACGTATTCCATTTCCGAATATACGCGGCATAATAACGTATTCCATTTCCGACATACGCGGTATAATAACGTATTCCCATTTCCGATATACGCGGCATAATAACGCATTCCCTTTCCGAATATATGCGGTATAATAACGCATTCCCTTTCCGACATACGCGGCGTAATAACGTATTCCCATTTTTGCAACTTGCTTATCGGTTTGCGGTTATTTATGATTAACGGCTATTCGACGTTTCATTTTCGCCTCGCCGAATTTGTTATATGCGCGCTCTATATTATACGGCGGCAAAATGTATTGCGGTTTGCCGCGTTAGGCGTTTAGGACGGATTTTTGTTATTATTTTCAGACAGAACCGACAAACTTGCCGAAACAAAGGTTTGCAGCAATTTTGCCGCTTCGCGGTACGGTGTTTTTGCTTCTTCCATAACCCATTTTCGGACGAATCCGACGCACCCGTTGGCGCAGAATTCAAGCAAATAGACGAATCGCTCGTCCGGCAATTTTGATTTTGCCGTCCATTCGTCCAGCAGGTACGCATACGGGATTCGCATCGCCGTATGTACGAAATCTCTGCCGTCGTTATTGCCGAAAAGTATTCTGCACAAGTCCCTATTTTCCTCGATTATTTCAAAAATCTCAAAAAGCGACTCGTTGCGGTATTTTGATTTTTTGACCGACGCTTCTATTTTTTCGTATAGTTCGTTTTGGACTCTGTCTAATATGTCGTAAATATCGTAAAAATTCCCGTAAAACGTCGTGCGGTTTACGTCGGCTAAATCGCAAATTTCCTTAACGGTGATTTTATTTATCGGTTTTTTCCCCAAAAGTTCTAAAAACGCTTTGCGTATTACCATTTGAGAATACTGTCTTTTGCGGTGAATTCTGTTTTCCGTTTTATTGTTTTCCATACGTATGAACTCCTTAAAATATTTTCGTTTTTTGTATTTGCCGTTTTTCGTTTATCGTTTTTTATTTTACATTTTACATTATCTCATATTCGCAAAAACGTTTGCGGGCTTTTTTGTGTTTATCGTTTTTTATTTTTTATTATCTTGTCTTTTAAAACGTTTACGGACTTTTGGATTTGCCGTTTTCCGTTTTGTATTATCTCATCTTTTAAAACATTTGCGGGTTTTTTGTATTTAAAGCGACATCATAATTTTCCGCTGTCGGTTTTGAAATAATCAAGGCCGAATTGACGCGAAAGAATGCTTGTTTCCCGATTTATATTATATTATACTACATATACGGATTTAAAACAACACTATGTTGCCGTTTTTAAAATTTGTGTTGCGATATACTCCGCCGTGAGAAAAACAACGGCTCTCCGCGCAAAAGGATGCGTAATATGCCGTTTTCAATCTCGCGCCGGCTTATATTAGGGAGATTTTTGCGTCCGTCAAGGCATTTTTAACGAATGCGCGAGGGAAAAATAACGCGTACGGAGGCAAATGCGATCCGAAAAGGCAACGGCTCGTTTCATCAATGCGGGTTTTAAAACCGCCGCGGCGTTTTGCCGCCGCTATAAAAAAACGAATATCGGGGGATAAGGTATGAAACAAAGTTTTTTAGAAGTTAAAGACGCGACGAAAACATATAAAACGGGCGCGATCGAGGTAAACGCGGTTGACAAACTTTCTTTTTCCGTAGACGAAGGAGAGTTTGTCGTTATCGCGGGACCGTCCGGCGCGGGCAAAACTACCGTCTTGAATCTTTTGGGCGGTATGGACACGCTGACAAGCGGCGAAATCGTCGTGGACGGGAAACGGCTGTCCGGCTTAAAACCCTCCCGCCTCACTCTCTACCGCAGAAACGACGTCGGCTTTGTCTTTCAATTTTATAATCTTATGCCCAATCTCACGGCGATTGAAAACATAGAACTTGCCGCGGAAATTTGCAAGGACGCCTTTTCTCCCGCCGAAATTCTCGATAAGGTGAACCTGTCGAACCGCGCGGGCAATTTTCCGTCGCAACTCTCGGGCGGCGAACGGCAGAGAGTGTCGATAGCCCGGGCAATCGCAAAAAATCCGAAACTTTTATTATGCGACGAACCGACGGGAGCGTTAGACTATGCGACGGGGAAATCCGTATTAAAATTGCTGCGCGATCTATGCAAAAATCATTCCAAGACGGTCATAGTCGTTACGCACAACGGCGCGCTGAAAGATATGGCGGACAAGGTGATAAGCATTAAAAACGGCAAAGCGGTAAGCGTTGTCAAAAACGAAAATCCGTTAAGCATAGAGGAAATAGAATGGTAAAACCGCATACCGAAAATTTATACGAAACGTTTATAAGCGTTAAGTATTAAAAAATAAAAGCCGTTAATTACGGGACAAACGGAACAATAAAACCGCATACCGAAAATTTATGTAAAACGCTTAAAAATATTAAGCGTTGCAAAAAACAAAAAAACGTTTAACGATAAAAAAATAAAATTCCGTCCTATATATCGAAATTCGTTAAATAAAAAAACCGTTTAATATATGAGGAAACAAAATGACAAAAACATACCGCAAAAATTTACGCAAAATGTTCACGGCAAACGTTTTGAGGCTTGGCGCGATCGCTCTGATCATAGCCGTCGGCATCGCCGTCGCAACGGGCATCGGGGCGGTTTCGTCGCAGATCAGAAGCGCGCCGGAATACGGCTCTTTGACTCGCGAACAAGTCCTTATCATAGGCGGAATCGCGGACAAAGTGGAATTGCTGGGCAACGTACTTCCTCCGTTTTTTATATTCATCTCCGCTTTAACCGCGCTCGCCACCGTTACCCGTCTCGTGGAAGAAGAAAGACCGGCGTTCGCGTGCTATAAAACGCTCGGCTACTCAAATTTTTCAATAATTTTCAGATATACGGCTTTCGCGTCGGTTTGCGCCGTGATCGGCTGTATAATCGGTCTGGCGGTCGGGAATTTCTTGCTGCGTCCGGCTATATTTAACGTCGTCAAGATCAAATTCGACATACCCGACACAAGCGGAATATTTTTGACGCAAGGTTTGATTTGGTCGGCGGCAATGAGCGCGGCGATACTTTTGACCGCTTTTTTTGTAAGTTTTAGGCAATGCAAAGAAAAACCCGCCGAATTGCTCCGCGCCAAATCGCCTAAGGCGGGAAAGAAAATTTTTTTGGAATATATGCCCTTTCTTTGGAAAAAAATGAAGTTTAAATCCAAATCGTCTCTAAGGAATATATTCCGTTTTAAGGGCAGGCTGATAATGACGGCGCTTTCGGCGGCGGGCGCGACCGTAATGCTCTTTGTGGGGCTCGGGCTTCTCGCCTCGATAAGCGGCTCGGAAAACGAGAAAATACAAGATCTGTCCGGACTCACCGACTCTATGAACGTCATCGCCGTAATCGTTACGGTTTGCGGAATCGCGCTCTCCGCGCTGGTTTTGTTTAATCTTACGAATATAAATATCGAGGAACGGAAAAGAGAAATCGCGACTCTCAAAGTCCTCGGCTATAAGCCGATAGAAACGGCGGGCTTTATTTATAGAGAACTGGCGATTCTTTCAATAATCGGAATTGCCTTAGGTCTGCCGTCGGGATATTACTTTGTCGGTTTTTTGTTCGATTATCTGGAATTCGGTTCGCTCGACCTAATCGAATGGTACGTCTGGATCGTCGTAACGGTCATCGCCGTCCTGTCCGTTATACTCGCCGATATTCTGTTGTACGGAAAAATAAACAAAATCGAAATGCACAAATCACTGAAAACAATAGAATAACGCACGGCGCAGTCCGCCGATACTCCGCCGCATAAAAAAATAAACAAAATTAAAACGCGCTAAATCACTTAAAATAATAGAATAACGCGCGGCGCAATCCGCCGATATAAGGAATATTTTTGCGATCATTTATAATACTAATACCGTTGTCCGTCGTTTTGCCGATATGTTTTTTTGAATTTACGCGAATGCGCGGACAATAAAAATCTTTATATCGGAGCGAAATTAAATATGTTTTTTTATAATATCGAAACGCCGGCGGCGGTATATGAAAATCACGGTATAGAAGCGGCGTATAATGCTTATGAAAAGTACGGTATGGCAATACCGAAAGAATACGAAAACCGCGGTATAGAAGCGTCGAAAATAAGGGCGGAAACACACGAAAACTACGGTATAGAAGCGTGCGGAATGCCCGCAAAACAAACGGCGGAAACGTGCGGAAAAACAGATATCGAAAAAACAAAAAACGCACACGAAAACCGCGGTATAGAAGCGTCGAAAACAAGGGCGAAAACACACGAAAACTACGGTATGGAAGCGTCGAAAACGCACAAAAAAACAGATATCGAAAAAACAAAAAACGCACACGAAAACCGCGGTACAGAAGCGTCAAAGATAAGGGCGGAAACACATGAAAACTACGGTATAGAAGCGTGCGGAATGCCCGCAAAACAAACGGCGGAAACGTGCGGAAAAACGCTCTCAAACGCGGCTTACGGGGCGGATTCCGCGCCCTCCGACCGTATTGAAAAAAACATATCCTACACCGTAACGTACGATAAAAACGACGTATTGAGTTTTTACCGCGACGAATATGTCTACCGCGAAGGCGACGCGCACGGTCTGACGACGCGCGCGTCAAAGACGGTCGATTTAAAGAACTGCAAGACGCTGATGCTCGGCGATTTTTTTAAGACGCCGAAAGAGCGCGCCGGTATAATAACCGAAATCATAAGACAAGCGCGTCAAAACGCCGCGAAAAATCCCGCGTTCTATTTCGACGGCTACGAAAACCTCATAAAAGAAAAATTCGACCCGAAAAACTTTTATCTTTCGGGTGAAAACGCGGTAACGATATACTATCCGCCGTACGATATCGCGCCTTATTCGTCCGGCATACCGGAATTTTCCATACCTTATACGGCGGTTAATCGGTATAAATAAAAGTGCGCCGAACGGCATAAATTCTTAAAATTTTTGATTGTTCTGAATTTTCGTGATAAAAAGCGTTACCGGCCGCTTTATTTATCGCGAATTTTTAGATTTCCCGGATTTTTAACGCCGGCTATCTATCGGGTATGTATATACTCACCTGACAACGGGTATAATTTGCGCCGCTGATTTTAAGCGTTTACACGCAAATCATAAAAATAGCGAAACCATGCCGGTTCATTCTCCATACTGTCTTTCATTTTTTCAAGTGTTTGCCGACCGGTTCGCTTGTCTATAACGGCGATAATCCTTGTAATATAGTTGTCGGAAGATAAGCATTCCGTTATCGGGCAAGTGCAAAATTCATCGTATGCGTCAGCGAAAACGACGGGTTCAAATATGCCGTTTCGCGCAAGTCTGTCATCAATTCTTTTGATAATATCCTCTCTCGTTCCTTTATCTTCGGATGTACTATTTTCCCACTCCGCGTATTCGCTGAAACAATCGCCGTTCCACGTTGAAAAAGGCGCGTTGATAATCTCTTTCTTATCGACTAAAATCGCGACGCGGCCTTGTCCGTCATGGGCTCCGCGGTAACTTGTAGCAAAGTATGTAACCCTGCCCTTTAACCGGTCGCAGAGTGAAGACTCTAAATGTTTTTTAATTTTTGACCACCGTTTATCCATTATGTATACCCCCCATCGGTTTATCCCTCATATCGCAAACCGTTTATAAAAACAAAATATACCTATGCCTGCAATTAACTCCCGTCGGCCGCTCTATAAAAAATTTCACATCTTCGCAAATAACCAAACCGCTTACGTTCCTTTATCCGCATTGGTTCTCTTTTTTTTCGCCGTTTTCATCATCACACTTTACGTCTTTTCCGTCTTATCCGTATTTTAAAACAAGATACAAACCGCCGCAATCAATTCGGATAATTTTTAGTTCGTCTTATCCGTATTTTCAAAACAAGATACCAAACCGCCGCGATCAACGCGGACAAAATAAAAACGTCTAAAAACATATGATAGGTATCTTTGATAATGAATTTATCCGACGCGGCGAATATGCGGTGCGTGTCAAAGAAAAAATCGTTATAACGCGCGATCCCCTCTCCCCCGCTAAAATACACCGTTGCCTGAATCAAAAACCACACGAGCAAAAAACCCGTCAAAACGTATTTCCCGACCCCGTCTTTCAACACAAAAACGACGATCGCGCCGACAAACAAAAGCCAAAAAACAAAGTCTTCCGGCGTGTCCGGGAAAGCCGGCGTTACGATTTTCGTTTGCCCGGATTTCAGCCCCGTCATATCGAAAGAAAACCATACGAACAACACGCCTAAAAATATCAGCGTTATTATTTTAGCGGTTTTGAGTTTTTTGTTCCCGTCGAAAATATTCATACCGTTATTTTATCACAAAACCGCCCCGAAAGTCAAATAAAACATTTCCGTCAAAAAGCAAGCGAAAACGTAAATTAAAAATTCATATCGAAAAAACCGCTCCGAAAACACAAATTCAGCATTTATACCAAAAACAAACGAAAAGTCAACGTTCATATCAAAAAAACACCCTAAAACGTAAATTAAAAATCCATATCGAAAAAACCGCTCCGAAAACACAAATCCAGCCTTTCTATCAAAAGACAAATGAAAAGTAAGCATTCCCGTCAAAAAAACACCCTAAAACGCAAAAACGCGGCGTTTAAAACGGCAAATTACAAACGGCGTATGGATTTAAAAGTTTAGCGGATATATTATTTGACTTTCGGGCGGATATGCTGTAAAATATTTCATTATGGTTACCGAAAAGAAAAATTTTAAAAGCGCACTGCAAAAGACTTGGAAAATCGTCTCCTATTCCTCGGGCTACGGCTTGGGCGGCGGCGTAACGCAGGTTTTCACCCTTTACTACATGAGTTTTCTGACTTTCGCGATGGGTTTAAATCCGCTTGCGGCCGGCGCGGTCGTCGCGGTCGGAAAGATTTGGGACGGTTTCGTCGATCCTATGATGGGCTTGATCGTCGACCGCACGCATACAAAACTCGGCAGTTGCCGTCCGTGGTTTTTGGCGGCGGCGATCCCCGTGTTTATCACCTATTTTATGCTTTGGTATCCGTTCGGAATCTCGGGCGAAACGGGGCGTTTTTTCTATTTTTTGGCGGCGCAGATATTATTTTCCACGGCGTTTTCGATGGGAATGGTTCCCTACGAAGCGATCCTGCCCAAAATCACCGATTCCTACGGCGAACGCACAAATTATTCCTCCGTCCGGATGGTTTTTTCGGGTCTTTTTTCCGTCGGCGGAAACTACGTATACCAACTCTTAATCCCCGCCGAAACCGCGGCGGAATACGCGGGAATGAGCGGAAATTTCTTTAAATTGGGCTTAATTCTCGGCGCGGTATTCGCAATTCCGCTCCTCGTTACATTCGCGGGGACAAAGGAAAAAATCCCCCCTTTGCAAACTCTCGAAAAACCGAAAGAAACCTTAAAAAGCGTATTCAAAACCTACGGCGAACTTTTGCGCTGCAAACTTTTCAAAAAATGTTTTTTGCTCACGGTTTTGGGGTCTTTTATCTATTACGCCGTATCCGTTTCGCTTGTAACCTTCGTGCTTTTGGTATACACGAACACGGCCTACGAAATCTCTTTTTGGACGTTCTCTTTCTCTATGACTTTGAGTTTTTTGGTCGTCAATATCCGCGACGCGTTTGAAATGAGTTTCTTTATCCCGAACGTATTGATGATGAAAAAACGCAATAAACACCGCCCGTTTCTGGTCGATCTGCCCTTGCTTGCGATCGGAAGCCTGATCGTGTTTTTCATAACGCCGGACGCGGGCATAATCTTTTATTTTATCGCCGTCGCGTTCATCGGCGCGGGCGTGTCCTGCTTAAATTTCGTTCCGAATTCACTTATGCCCGACCTCGCCGACGTCGACGAACTCGTATCCGGCATACGCCGCGAAGGCGCGAACGCGGGATTGGTCAGCCTCGGACGGCAAGTGGCGCAAGGCGCGGCGTTTTTGGTATGCGGCGCGGCTCTCTTCGCGTTCGGATTGAGCGACGAAACCGCGGCGACTCCCGAAAAAGCCACCGCGCTCAGCCTCGCCTCACTCAAAATTATGCTGTGCGTCATACCCGTAATCGGCGGCGCGGTTATGTTCGCAATCTCCAAAACCTACGGCCTAACCCCCGAAACCCACGCCCTGATCAAAACGAAAATTCAAGAAAAACGAACCGCGGGTCAAACCGCCCTCTCCCCCTCCGATAAACATACCTTCTCCTCCGTAACCGGTCTCCCCGCGGACGACCTCTGGATCTCAAAATAAATAAAATTGTAAAATATGCGGGAAAAAACTTTTTTAAAAAAAGTTTTTCTCCCGCGTCCTCTTTCAAAAACTTTCAATAATTCTTTTTGATAGTTCTAAGTTTGTGTGATGATTTTGCTTGATTGGTATGACTTTTTATAACACAGATTCAGAACTCCCTTCTTTTTTATCTAAAATACGAGAGAGAAAACTTTCGATAATTTTAAAAAAATCAAACTTTTATTAATTTTTATAAAAACCAAAAATTTATTATATGTAAAAGCCGCTTTTTATCCCTCAAAAATAACGCCTCCGCAATTCCCCTCCGTGGGAGGGGTGTAGGGGTGGGGCGTAACGTTACGTTTGATACGGACTATTTACGTCAACGCCGACAGAACTTACAAAGCGACGCATTTTCCCCTTTTCTCTCTTTATCCGCAATTCCCCTCCGTGGGAGGGGGTTAGGGGGTGGGGCGACCGCTTGGAAAAAGTAAATTTTTCCATTCAAAGCGCGGAGAGCGGAAATTCCCCTCCGTGGGAGGGGTTTAGGGGTGGGGCGTAACGTCGGCTTGATACGGACTATTTACGTCAATGACGATAGGAAACGAAAGCGACGCATTTTAACGGCATTTCACTAAATTATCCGCTATTCCCCTCCGTGGGAGGGGATCAAAGGGGTGGGGCGACCGCTTGGAAAAAGTGAATTTTTCCATTCAAAGCGTGGAGAGCGGAAATTCCCCTCCGTGGGAGGGGATAAAGAAGCGGAGATTAAACGGAACGAATTTTGAATAGCGGATTTTTTAGATAGAAACCGAATTGTTTTTGCAGGCAATAGCATTCGCTATTGCCAAAAAGACAAGGCGGTTTATGGCAAAAAAGACGCATCCTAAAATTCGTTCAAGTTTACTCGACGATTCCAAGGGTGGGGCGTAACGTCGGCTTGATACGGACTATTTACGTCAATGACGATAGGAAACAAAAGCGACGCATTTTAACGGCATTTCACTCATTATCCGCTATTCCCCTCCGTGGGAGGGGTGCAGGGGTGGGGCGTACCGTCGGCTTGATATTTTACCGTTTACGTCAACGCCGACAGAACTTACAAAGCGACGCATTTTAACGGTATTTCACTAACTATCCGCAATTCCCCTCCGTGGGAGGGGATCAAAGGGGTGGGGCGACCGATTAAAAAAACTTCTCTCTTATAAAACAAAGAGAGAAGTTTTTTTATATTTTTCTAAACGCTATTAGGAAAACCTTAATTTTGTAAAATTTTCTTGATATTATTTAGGTTTTCCTTAATTTTGTAAAATTTCTTTTAAGGCTATTAGGATTTCCTTAATTTTGCACAAAACGCTGAATTTATTTTGTAAAAAATACTAAAATTAATTTTGTACAAAAATCCCAACCGCCTAATAACGATTCCACGGTGTGGGAACGCCGCTTACAGCCACCCGTTAATTATTCCAAGGTGTGGGAACTTTCACTTCGTCCACGGTCGTATAACGCCAATAGTTTCCGCTCTTATATTCCTCCGAATACCAATACACGGTACGGTTAAGAGGATTCCAACTCGAATTCCACCCGTCGGGCTTGCTCTCCGCTTTCGCATAAATAGTTAACTTACCGCAATCCTCGAACGCATTATACCCGATAGTCGTTACTCCCTTAGGTATAACGATCGTTGTCAAACTACTGCATCCACGGAACGCAAAATCTCCTATACTCGTTACAGAGTCGGATATAACGATCGTCATCAAACTTCTGCAAGAAGAGAACGTACCACTACCGATACTCGTTACTCCGGCGGGTATAACGATCGTTGTCAAACTACTGCAATAAGAGAACGCACTATTCCCTATACTCGTTAATTTTGATCCCTCGGGTATAACGATCGTTGTCAAACTACTGCAAAGAGCGAACGCAGAATCCCCGATACTCGTTACTCCCTTGGGTATGGCGATCGTCGTCAAACTACCGCAATTATCGAACGCATAACTCCCTATACTCGTTACTCTCTCGGGTATGGCGATTGAAGTCAAACTATTGCAACCGGAGAACATACCGCCGCTGATAGTCGTTACTCCCTCAGGTATAACGATCGTCGTCAAACTACTGCAATTAGAGAACGCCCTATCCCCGATACTCGTTACTCCCTCGGGTATAACGATCGTTGTCAAACTACTGCAATCATAGAACGCACCATTACCGATACTCGTTACCCCCTCGGGTATATCGATCGTTGTCAAACTACTGCAAGAAGCGAACGCATAACTCCCTATACTCGTTACTCCCTCGGGTATAACGACCGTCGTCAAACTACCGCAATTAGAGAACGCCCTATCCCCGATACTTGTTACTCCTTCGGGTATGGCGATCGTTGTCAAACTACTGCAATTAGAGAACGCAGAACTACCTATACTCGTTACCCCCTCGGGTATATCGATCGTTGTCAAACTACTGCATCTAAAGAACGCATAACTACCTATACTCGTTACTCCCTCGGGTATAACGACCGTTGTCAAACTACTGCAATTAGAGAACGCAGAACTACCTATACTCGTTACCCGCTCGGGTATATCGATCGTTGTCAAACTACTGCAAGAAGCGAACGCATAACTACCTATACTCGTTAATCTTGATCCCTCGGGTATATCGATCGTTGTCAAACTACCGCAATTATAGAACGCATTACTACCTATACTCGTTACAGAGTCGGGCATAACGATCGTTGTCAAACTATTGCAACCACGGAACGCATAATCACCGATACTCTTTACTCCCTCGGGTATGGTGAAACTACTCGCCGTCTTTCCCTCGGGATAGCATATCAACGTAGTTTGTTCTTTGTTATACAATACTCCGTCAATAGACACATAATTTTTATTTCCCGCATCAACGTTAATGCCCGTCAAACGACCGCACCCGAAGAACGCGCCGCCACCGATACTCGTTACTCCCTCGGGTATATCGATCGTTGCCAAACTACCGCAACCGGAAAACGCATACAACCCGATACCCATTACGCTATCCGGAATTTCGACTGAAACAATATTGCTTTTGTCCCTAAAACCGTTATCCGCTATTCCGATTACGCTCTCTCCTTTATAAATTGCGGGGATTATGATATCATTATCCGTCGCCGTCCCCACGCTCACCTCATAGCCGCCATTTATCTTTGTAAACTGCAAGCCTTCGGTACAGAGAACTTCAACCCATTTAGCGTAAAGCGTTATGTTTGAATTTATTGCTCCCCCCTCGAATGGCGCTCCGCCCTCATACGCCCACCCGTCAAACATATAGTCCTCTTTTTGGGGGGCGGGGGGCAGAAAACCCAACTCCTCTCCTTCTCTGACCGAAAGGATATAGCGCGCCGCGCCGTCAACCAAAAAGACAATTTTATAGATCCTCGTCCATACCGCGTAAACGGTCAAATCACTGCCGACCGTTCCTCCCTTAAAAAACGCGCCGCCATCATACGCCCACCCGTCAAAAGCATAGCCCTCTTTTTTGGGATCTTTCGGAAAGACTGCTTCGCCCCCCTCTTTTACCGTAATTTTGTCGTAAGTCTTGCCGTCTACCACAAAAGTTACGGCATAATTCACATCGCCGCCGAAAAGGTTTTTAACCCATTCGCACGAAGTCAAAATCAACGCCGCCGAAAAGACAACGGCAAACACCGCTATCAATTTTTGCATCTTTTTCATCAATTACCCCTCCTTTTTTTCTCAAAATAGAAAATATTAATCTATAAATTTTACTAAAAATTTTCGAAAGAGGGCACGGATTAAAATATTTTTATGAAAAAGTTTTCATACGCATTCTTTTCTTAAACGCGCGTTCCTTTTTCAAAATAGAAAATCCGCTTCTCTCAAAATTACCAAAAGTTTTTGAAATGAGGTTGTTCCGCGCCCAAAAAGTTGGACGGAGGAAATAATTAAGCGGCTATAAAATGAGTTCTGTAATCAACGGGGCTCATTTTTAGTTTCTCTTTTATTCTATCGCGGTTATAGTATTTGAT